>DATJLH010000217.1:0-9661 GCA_035490615.1 Cellvibrio sp. | reverse complement strand
GTATCTGCCGTTTCCTTTACCCTGTGGATGCTGATATCTGGTGCTGCATCCTGACGCACAAACTTGATCGCATTTTGCATCAGGTTCTGGAACAGCCGATTAATTTGCGATGCATCCGCGCAGAGGCTACCGAGGTCGCCGATATCAATCTGCGCGCCCGATTCTTCTATGGCAATGTGAAGATTGGACAAAACATCTTTCATCACATCATTCAGATTAACGTAACGGACGCTGTCACCGGTCACACCGATACGGGAAAAAGACAGCAGATCAACCACCAGCATTTGCATTCGATTGGCCGCCTTGATCATGCGCCGCAGATAATCCTGACTGCGCGCATCCAATTGATCAGAGAAATTATGCAACCGATCACCCAACACCTGAATTTTTCGCAGGGGCTCCTGCAAATCATGGGAAGCAATATAGGCGAACTGTTCGAGCTCTTTATTCGACGCTTGCAAAGCGCGCAAGGACAATTCCAGCTCTTGCTGGATTTTTTCGCGCTCCCGGATTTCCTGCTCAAGCGACAATGTCCGCTGGGCAATCTTGCGCTCCAGATCCGCATTACGTTCGCGCAACAACTCCGTATTCACCATCAGATAATTCTGCATAGTGTTACGAAACTTCAGGACATTCCGAATTTCAATCTCGTTGAAGGGTGCCGAGGTATAACGTACCTTCTCCTTCCACAATTCAAAAGAACGGCGCGGCATCAAGCGATGGCTGCCGTCATCCAGAAATTCGATAGTCTTTTCCGGTTTGCCACCCCAGTTCTTGGTATTCATCACTTCCGGTCTGAACCACAGAAAATATTGTCGATCGGTGAATGACAGGACGATAAAGAGAATGCCGCTGGCTACGCCGGCAAATTCACGAAAAGCCGGATTAATCTCAGACAGCTTGTGCGTGTGGAATAAGAAGGATTTTCCTACCTTGGCAAATAACCAATCGACCAGTTGTTCAGTTTGATCATCGGTCGGAGTGCTGCCATAACTTTCGGCATGGCCTTCAAGATTCCATACAACACCCTCGGCACTGGCTAACCCCAACATCGCCGGAATATCTTTACGCAGGCCATCCACATAATTCACCACCTGCACCATGTTCTCTGCCAGGCGAGCATTCAACGCAAGCAACTCAGAATCATAAAGCCGCGCCTGCGAGCGATCATTGGTGGTAATCAGATGCGAAATAAGCACACTTAAAAATAATGCTGCCTCCCGCGTTTCAACAGAAACCAGGTGAGGAGAATAATGGTGACACGCAATCAAGCCCCAAAGATGATCATCCACAATAATGCTGATCGACATGGAGGCACAAACCCCCATATTCTTGAGATATTGAATATGGATGGGCGACACGCTGCGCAGCATGCTCAGACCCAAGTCGGTCGATATAGCAGAATCCGGATGCACCAGAGGCACTAACGGGCTGGGAGCAGCATTCACATCCGCGATGATGCGCACTTTATTTTTAACATACAATGCACGTGCCTGCGCGGGAATATCAGATTCAGGAAAGTGCTGCCCCAGAAAGGAGTTCAACCGATCCACTTTGGATTCCGCAATAACCTCACCATTGTATTCATGATCAAAGCGATACAGCATCACCCGATCATAACCGGTAAGATCCCTCACCTCCGCCACCGAGCGCTCAAAGATTGCCTGTAGCTCCGCATGCTCACTCAATGAACGAGTGAACTCCTTGATCTTGTGGTAGTAACTCGCATATTGAATATTGACTTCCTGGGGAGATTGTTCAACATCAATCAGCACCACATCGCCTTCACAATGAAACACCGCATCATACAGCACATCTTTCGGCAAACCGGGGGACAATTTCACTTTGATGGAGTTGGCGGTGCGCGCGTACTTGGACTCAGAACCCAGCGCCACATTGATAAAGGTATAAAAACTTTCACCTAATAACTCAGCAATGCTTTTCCCTAAAAAAAATTCGGCAGGCTCACCCGTAAATTGCAAAATATTTTCACTGACCTGCTTGATCATAAAATCATGGCGCCCGATAACGATCAACATACCATGGGCTTGGATAGACCCTGGAATGTGAATGGGCTCTTGGTGGCAATTATCCAGAGTGACGACAAACGGCTTATGCGGGGATTCTTTTTTGGTCATCATTAATCATCCTCATCAGCTCATCGAATTTGCATCAAAAGAGAGTAGATATAATCAAAGGCAAGCTTCGCTCCGCTCACCACATGAGTAGCGGCATGCTGATTAGCAGAAGAAAAGCTATTCACAATCTCACCAAACTCATTCCACATACGACCACGACTATCGCCATAATTACTAAAGAAATTGCCACACAAGTCGACGTCCATCCAGTCGTATTTCTTCAGGTAACTGATGATGATCTTTCCACCCAAGGTGGAACCTTCCATTACATAAATGACTCCCAAGGCCGCCGCTTCATTAGCAACACGAGGAAGATCAGGATTGGAGAGATAATGCACTTTAACTGAGGAAGCGCTCCGCAAATAGATCAGATCTTTTTTAAGAAGTTCTATTTTTGAACGATCTTTTAATAATTGCGCTGTCAGCGGAAAATTCGCTATGGCAGATTCCAATGAAGAATATGCTGTATAAAATACGTTAAGCACGTCACAGTAACAACGTTGTGACAGTTGCTTATTGAATAGCCGTTCACGTAACAGACTTTCTGTTTGTGCGTGATGTACGGCCGTTTCTGCTTTCATATGCAGCATCATGCTCATAATTGAGCCCTCAAGGTATTGCGCATTCAAATGATGCACTTAACAAAATTAGCTATAATCTCCTTACTGATTCATCAATTCTGTAACTTACCAATGTAATATGAGGTCAAGATTCGGTGTCGCAAGTTATGCAATCCATTAATGCAACACCCTTCACATTTCTTCATTTCCATTTAAAACAATTAAATAGTGCACCCTCAGAGTTCATCACCTGTTGATGCTTCGTTTATTTTGACCGGAAATGTAAAAAATAATTCTGACGAGATAAAAAGCAGTAATCTTGTGTATGCAAAAGAACTTAGGCATAAATTATTAACACTTAGCAACAAGGCGAAAAGTTGATGAGGAGCGGAGTTTACTTAAGTAAATGAGCACCGGAATCAGCTTTTCAACGCAGTATCAGGCCGCCAAGTAATTTTTGAGGTGGCTTCTAGCAAAATGTACCGGCAGCGTTTCCTGACGCCCAGGCCCATTGAAAATTAAAGCCACCTAAATGACCGGTAACATCCACCACCTCGCCAATAAAATACAGGCCCGGCTGATGGTTTGCTTCCAGCGTTTTTGAAGAAAGACATGAGGTGTCAACGCCACCCAGGGTTACTTCGGCAGTACGATAGCCTTCAGTGCCGGCGGGCAGCAATTGCCAGGATTGAAATTGTGTGGCAATGGTTTGAATATCCTTGATCCCATATTGATTCAAGGGACGATTGCCTTTCCATTGCGCATCCCATAAATCACAAAATACCTGTGCGATATTTTTGGTGAGCAATTCACCCATCACTGTACTCAGCAAAACTTTGGGGCGCTGCTGCTGTTGCATACGCAAGTGTTCAATCAAATTAACATGCGGCAGCAAATTTACCTGAATGGATTGCCCCGGCTTCCAGTAGGAGGAAATTTGTAAAATCGCCGGACCACTCAACCCCCGATGAGTAAACAAAAGATTTTCAACAAACGATTTTTCGCCACCCTTATCGTCGTTACAACTTACGCATACTTCTATTGCATTGCCCACACACGAAGAAAACACAGCTAGTTGTGCGGGCGTTAAGGTAAAAGGTACCAGCCCGGCAGAACGCGGTTTAAGTGTAAGGTTAAATTGGGTGGCGACTTCATAGCCCAAGCCTGTTGCTCCCATGGTGGGAATGGACAAGCCACCGGTGGCCACAACCAAAGACTCGCACGCAATGTCACCGAGGCTGGTATGGACACGGTAACGCAGGGGTAAATCGGTTGTAGATAATGCAGTGATTTTTTCTATCTGGCAGTGGGTGTAAATATCAGCCTTTGCGTCGGCGCACTCAGCCAGCAGCATATTGAGAATATCCTGCGCCTTGTTATCGCAAAATAATTGACCGAGTTTTTTTTCGTGGTAGGGAATCTGGTGCTTTTGCACCAATGCCAGAAAATCCCACTGGGTAAAACGCGAAAGCGCTGATTTGCAAAAATGGGGATTATCAGAAAGGAAATTATCCGGCAGGGTGTGCAGGTTCGTGAAGTTACATCGCCCGCCGCCAGACATCAGGATTTTCTTGCCGACCTTATTGGCGTGATCAACCACCACAACCCGGCGGCCACGCCGACCGGCAACGGCAGCGCACATCAGGCCGGCCGCACCGGCACCGATAATCAAAACGTCTGTTTGGCGGGGTAAGGGCATATTCAGTCACTAGCGCACGTCACTAGGGGCTAGTGACTGCAAAACATCAGGTCTTGGGCAGGGTCACGCCACGTTGTCCCTGGTATTTTCCACCGCGATCCTTGTAGGAGGTTTCGCAGACCTCGTCGGACTCAAAGAACAACATTTGCGCGATGCCTTCGTTGGCATAGATTTTTGCCGGCAAGGGCGTGGTGTTGGAAAACTCCAGGGTCACATGCCCTTCCCATTCGGGCTCCAGCGGTGTGACGTTAACGATAATGCCGCAACGCGCATAGGTGGACTTGCCCAGACACACAGTCAATATAGAGCGCGGAATCCGGAAGTATTCAACGGTGCGAGCCAAGGCGAAAGAATTTGGCGGGATGATGCAGACATCACTCTTGATATCAACAAAACTCTTTTCATCAAAATTTTTCGGATCGACAACAGTGGAATGCACGTTGGTGAAGATTTTGAATTCATCCGCGCAGCGCACATCATAACCGTAGCTGGAGGTTCCATAAGACACGATGCGATGCCCATCGGCACCGTAGCGAACCTGGCTGGGTTCAAAAGGCTCAATCATGCCGTGCTGCTCGACCATACGGCGCATCCACTTATCGGATTTGATGCTCATGCTGACTCCCACATACTGATAATTTGACGGGGCGGCATAATAGCGTTTTTCGCCCGAGCCGCCTACCGTGAATAGCCTGCAAGCAGGTCGGATTAGCGCAGCGTAATCCGACAATGCCGTCTATCGAAGGAATGGAGGAAAACGGTAGGTCGCGTCGGATTACGCCTGCGGCTAATCCGATCTACGGCCGCGAGGTTAATCTTCAGTGATGATGATCTCTGGCATCGGGGTGGCGGAAAGATTGAGTAGCCAGAGCTGGGCGGCCAGTTTGCGCGCAATGGCGCGGTAGGCTTGGGCAATGGCTGAGTCCGGCTCAGCGGCGACCGACGGCGTGCCACCATCGGTCAGCTCACGAATCGACAAATCCAGGGGCAACGCCCCGAGCAGGCTGGTCTGGTAGTCCTGGGCGATGCGCTCGCCGCCGCCAGCACCGAAGATATGCTCGGCATGACCGCACTGGGAGCACACATGAACTGCCATGTTTTCCACCACGCCCAGCACCGGCACATTGACCTTGCGAAACATTTCAATGCCCTTCCTGGCATCCAGCAATGCGATGTCCTGGGGAGTCGTCACAATCACCGCCCCGGTCACCGGCACTTTTTGCGCCAGGGTAATCTGGATATCACCGGTACCCGGCGGCATGTCGATAATCAGGTAATCCAGATCATCCCAACGGGTCTGCATCAGCAATTGCTGCAGCGCTCCACTGACCATCGGCCCGCGCCACACCATCGGCGTTTGCTCGGTCACCAGGTAACCCATAGAGATGGATTGAATGCCATGGGCTTCAATAGGCACCATCATCTGCGCCTTGCCTTCCCCCACGATCTGCGGACGCTGCTCGCCCACCCCCAGCATATGATGCTGGCTGGGCCCATAGATGTCGGCGTCCAGAATACCGACACGCGCGCCCTCAGCCGCCAGCGCCAACGCCAGATTCACCGCCGTCGTGGATTTACCCACCCCGCCCTTACCGGAGGCTACCGCAATAATATTCTTAACCCCGGCGATAGCCTGCTGCGCATTAGCGGCGGGACTCGCCGGAATCACCCAATCCACATCCACCGACAGCTTCATTACCCCCTCGACCCGACTCACCGCATGATGGATGGCCGTCGCCAGCGCTTGGGCGACGCCCTCAGCGGGATAACCGAGATCGATGCTGACCGCAACCTGATCGCCCTCCACAGCAATACCATGGATGGCATTCAACTCGCCCAGTGGTCGTTGCAAGCTGGGCTCCAGCACACTTTCTACAGCGGCACGCAATGCAGTTGAATCAATAGTGGCCATGGTAAAAGTCCTCTGCAAAATAATGGGCCGCAGTATAACGAAAAGGGCATCTATTGATGCCCTTTTCGCCAAAGCAAACCATGTTTCAAGACACTGATCAGGCCGTCGCTTCCAGCTCCGCCAGGCGCGCCTTGTCTTTCTGGTGATCCTTCGCCAACAACACATACACCGACGGTAAAACGAACAACGTAAAGACCGTACCGATAGCCATACCAAACACCAATACCAGACCAATGGCATTGCGTGCCTCAGCGCCGGGGCCAGAGGCAAAGATCAAGGGCGCATGGCCTGCCACAGTGGCAATACTGGTCATCAATACCGGCCGCAGACGAATAACTGCCGCCTCCCGCACCGCTTCAATCTTGCTCCTGCCCTGCTCTTGCAGCTTGTTGGCAAACTCCACCACCAGGATGCCGTTACGGGCAATCAGACCCACCAGCGTCACCAGACCAACCTGGGAATAAATATTCAACGTACTGCTGAAACCATCCGTAAAGAACGGCATGGGCATCGGCATCTTGAAGAAGGTAAACAGCAGCGCGCCGAAGATCGCCAGCGGCACAGATCCCGCCAGGATCACAATCGGGTCGCGGAAGCTGTTGTATTGCGCCGCCAACACCAGGAAGATCATCAGCAACGCCAACATCAGCGCCGGCAGGAACGTATTGCCCTCACGATTGAGCTGGCGGGATTCGCCGGTGTAATCAATGCTGTAACCCTTGGGCAGAATCTTCGCCGCCTCTTCCTGCAAATATTCCAGCGTCTCGCCCAGCGGCCGGATGGTCACGCCGCTGATCTTCACCGCGTTCAACTGTTGCATCCGGTTGATGGTGCGCGGCGCAGTAACGTGGGTCATGGTGGCAATCTGATCCAGGCGAATCATCTGGCCGTCAGCACCGGTAATATAAAGCTTGTTCAGGTCATCCGGCGTCAAACGTTCAACGCGCTTGACCTGGGGAATCACCTTATAGCTTTGCCCCGCCATATTGAAGCGGTTAACGTAGCCACCACCTAACAGCGTGCCCAGATCCTGGGTCACGGTTTGCAGATCCAGCCCCAGGTCCGCCACTTTTTCCCGATCAATACTGAGCAGATACTCCGGCTGATCCACCTTCATATCAATCAGGGTAAAGGGAAAGGTGCCACTGGCATTCATAACCTGCTGCAATTTTAAGGCGTATTCATAGATTTCTTTGGAGTCCGCCGTCGAGGCAATCACAAACTCCACCGGGAAATCACCTCCGCCCGGAAGCGGCGGCGGCGTGATCGGCAGAATACGCACGCCGGGAATATTCGCCAGTTTTTGCTGCACTTCCGGCAGGATTTCAAACACACTGCGGTCGCGCTCTTCCCAGGGCTTGGTCACCATGCCGGAGAAACCACCGGTGGGGAAATTGACCTGGAAGGTAAAATCTGTCTCCGGCACTTCCATAAACACGTTGTTTACCAACTTACCGTAGTAGGAGGATTGATCGAGCGTTGAGTTTGCTGGCGCATCCACCACACCAAAGATCACACCCTGGTCTTCCATCGGCGCCAGCTCTTTAGCGGAAAACATATACAGCGGGAAACACAGTAAAGCGATGCCCACCCAGAACACATAAATGCCTGAACGGCTATTGAGTGTCACATCCAGTTTTCTGCTGTAAAACTTTTGAAAACGATCAAAGACACCAGCTAAAGGCGCCGTCACTTTTTCATGGGGTTTGAGCATGCGCGAGCCCAACATGGGCGACAAGGTAATGGCCACGACCGCCGAGATGGTCACCGCACCGGCCAGCGTAATGGCGAATTCCCGGAACAAGGTACCGGTCAAACCGCCAATCAAACCAATGGGCACGTACACCGAAATCAAGGTGACCGTCATGGCGATAATCGGCCCACCCAGTTCCCGCGCTGCCGTGATTGCCGCCGGGAACGGCTTCATGCCTTCCTCAATGTGACGTTCGATGTTCTCCACCATCACAATCGCATCGTCCACCACCAGTCCCACGCTCAATACGATGGAGAGCAAGGTCAACAAATTGAGTGAGAAACCAAACACCTGCATGATGAACAAGGCACCCACAAGCGACAGCGGAATAGCCACCACCGGAATAAAGACCGAACGACTGAAGCCCAAAAACAGGAAGATAACCAGGATGATAATCAGCAGGGTTTCCGACAGTGTTTTGATCACTTCAACGATGGCGGCGTCGATATATTTCGTCGCATCGTAAGCCACCACACCGTTCAACCCGGTCGGCAATTCCGCCTGGATCGCCTCCATCTCTTCGGTAACGGCTTTCATGACCTCCAGCGAGTTGGCATTGGGTGCAACCCACACGCCCATGAACACCGCGGTTTCGCCGGTAAAGTTCACTTCCTCGTTGTAACTCTCTGCCCCGAGCACGACATCGGCTATATCGCCCAGGCGTATCACGCCCTCGCTGGTATTGCGCACGATCAGCCGGCGGAAATCCTCGACGTGTTTTAAATCCGTATCGGCCCGCAAATTCACCTGGGTGTAGGCGCCGCGCGTCTGGCCAATGGCCGCCTGTACATTATTACTGGCCAGGGCCTGGCGCACTTCCGAGGGCGTAACGTTCAGCGCCGCCATCTTCTCCGACTTTAACCAGATACGCATCGCGAAGGTGCGTCCGCCGAGCACATCGGCTTTTTGCACACCGGCAATAGCCGTCAGGCGCGGCTGTACAGAGCGGGTCAAAAAGTCGGTGATCTGGTTCTGTTCGAGGATCTTGGAGCTGAAGCTTAAGTATGCCGCCGCAAATTGACTGTCGGCGGATTCAATCGTAATCGCGGGTACTTCTGCTTCTGGAGGCAGATCGCCGCGCACCTGATTCACCTTGGCACTGATCTCTGTCATCGCACGCAAGGGATCGTAGTTCAACTGCAAGTGAACACGGATAGTTGATAAACCCATGGCACTTTGTGAAGCGATGTAATCAATCCCGCCCGCCGAGGCAATGGCACGCTCAATGGGCGTGGTCACAAAGCCTCGTACCAGTTCCGCGTTGGCACCGACATAAACGGTATTGATGGTAATCATGGCAACATCGCTGCGCGGATACTGACGCACGGATAACGAGCTGCCCGCCTGGATACCGGCGATCAGGATCAGCAAACTGACCACGATGGCAATCACCGGCCGCTGAATAAAAATATCTGTGAATTTCATAGATGAGGCTCACCACAGGACCTGCGAAGTGCAGGCCGATAATCCTTGAAGCCGCGCGAGCCGGGGCGGCTCACGCAGACCATTCTTGATGTTTCAAACCCGACTGATCAACTGTCTGCCGGCGTCGGCTCCAGTTTGTACTCTGGTGCAGCGATATCGCTCACGACAACGGAT
>DATJLH010000216.1:0-22192 GCA_035490615.1 Cellvibrio sp. | reverse complement strand
GGGCCGAAAAAATATAAACAACAATTACGCCGGCCCGGGCTACAGGGTTTTCAAAAATTCAACCAAGGCTATGCGCTTCTCTTCGCTGATGGGCGGCAGTGTACGCATCACCAGTTTGCCGGCGTCATCCCTGACCAATTGACCGCGCTCATCCACAACGGCAACCGGCGTAACACCGGCTGCATATTCATGACCTTTGTTTGAGTTGCCCGGCAGGCGAGTGTCCAACACAAACACCGCCGGGTAATCGCGCGGGTCGCGTTGAACAAGCCCTACCTTCACCGGATCAAGTTCTCGCGAACCGAGGGTGAATTGATTGGCCCGGCATAATTTTCCCGCCGCTATCTCGTCATCGTTGCAACTGGGCAGAAACAATTCATAGAGGTTAGCTACGGAACCATTGTGCAAATAGGGCGCCGTGGCCCAAATACCATTCAGCGGTCTTGCTTTGTAGGCCTTGAGCGTTTGCAGATTCGCTTTATCGACGTAGTCAAAATCCAGCAGCTTATGAGTCGATGAGATGGACACGGTTGGCCGCCGGGTATGGTCAATACCTTCCGCGCTTTCCTGCGGTGCCGCCGCGCGAATAACCCCTTCGGTCACATCACGCACCGCGGCCAGGGCTGATACACGGGGGCCAAATGTGTTGCTGGGCGGTTTGAGCGAAACCAGACCTTCCAGGTACCCGCTCTTGCCGGTGTAATAGAGCGCATTGTTAGCCATGACGGGATCGGTGTTGACCTGTTGCACACTGCTGAAGCGGGCAACGATCCGTCGCTCCGGATCGTTACGGTCAATGAGTTGATGGCAGGTGTGGCATTGGTATTCAACATAAACCGCCAGGCCTTTCCCAGCCAGTTCATGGTTGATCGGTGGCAGGATTTTTTTATCCGCCAATTCTTGCCAGCGAGGCGACCAGAGTTTTTCCAGGTGCGTTTCCAGGTGGCGCAGGTTGTGAATATTGACAGAAGAGGTGTAGCCGGCATCCTCGGGTAAACGCTGCAAATCCATGGTGGCAAACACACCGATGGCTTGCCCGACATTGCGTGATAAAGCGCCGTCCGCTTCGTTGTCGCCCACGCCGTTCCACTGCACAAAATCATGGTGGGGTGTGTCCCACAATGGCGGATAACTGACCGGTGCATTAGCCGGATTACCATTGTGCGTACCGGGTGTGAGATGAGCGAAAACCCGGTTGTAAATTCGTCCAAACGCATCAAGGCGTCCGTAGCCATACGGCACCGGTTGTTGGCCTGCGTAAGAGGCATTGGCGGTGTTATAGCGATGCAGGTTTTGCGCCAGAGACTTCAACTCATCGCGCAAGGCCTGTTGGTGCTTCGCGTCGGTGTTAGTAAGAACCCTGTTGGCAAAGCGGGTAAATTTTTCTGGGTCATTAACCGTGGCAGCGAGTGCATCTGCCAGTTCGATTAACAGCTTGTCCATATCTGACAGGGTCGGCCCACCGTCAATCCGAATCGCGACGCCCAGATAGTTAACCTGGCCCGTGTGGCAGGCCGCGCAGGTTAAACCGACATACTCTTTACCTTGATAAGTCTCTTTGGCCCAACCGAGCGGCAGACCGTCCGGATTAGTGGGCGATGGCTGTTGGGTGAGGTAGCGCAGGCGATTCATATTGTCGCTGTGACGAAACAGTGCCGGGCGCTCAGCCTGCTCCAGATGGAGGAAGATGTTATAGGGTAAAAGATGGGAACCCTGGGGCGTATTGTAGAACCATAAACTGTCGTCGATGTCCCAGTTCTGGTCGAGATAAACCACACGCGATGCTCGATCACCGAACGCGTCTTCGGGTAACAATAACGCCCTGCGAGGCGTATCAATTATGCCGTGAGAGTGTGACGTGCAGCCGGACGCCATCAGCGTCAGCAGCGACACCAGAAACATAAAACGAACGGAATTCATCATGGTGTTTCCCTACGTTAGTCGCGATAAATCGACGGTTTCAAGGTGTAATCCAACCAAGCTTGCCGTTACAGCGGGAGACACATTTTCCCCTGGCAGTGGTGATGCATTGTTGACAGTCCAACGAACTCTGGCAACGGGCTTTTACCGGAAAGGTCAGACAAACGTTTATTTTGGCGGATAAATCACCCTCGATACAAGTCCATGATGAATTCGCTTGCGCCTGAGCCGTTTGTGCGTAAACTGCCGCCCCCTGTTTTCGTCGGAGCACCATCTGCAAAGTGGTCATCGGCATAGATGTTTTAACCACGGCAATCATTCTTACAACAAGGTCATTCCCCCATGCAGCATCACGCCTGTTTTACCCGGCTGGAACTCGATAACCGCCTCGGTCAAAAGGTTTTCCTCGGCGTTACCCATATACCCACAGAGCTGCGCGATTATGTTTTTGTTACCGCGTTGAGCCAGCAGGCGTCGAGTTTTGTGGGAAAAAATGCCGACCATTTCGCGTTTCAGTTATTGCATCGTTTTCAACTTGACACGAAGCGTTTTGAATTGGTGGAATTGCGCAGCAACGCTGAAGAGCAAAGCCTGTGGCGCTGGCGTTTTGAGTGGGTGGGCACCACACCCTTGTCAGGCAGAGGTGAGTTAGTGACCTCGCCGGTGCAACGACAACAATTGATGCGCTTGCTCGATCCCCACGATCAACTCAAGGCTGCGGCTACCTAAACAACAAAAACTGAGCGCTATGAAAACCAATTGCTTACCGAAGATGACTGCCATGTTGCTGCTCGACCGGGACAATGTGGAGGTGGGTGTAGATGTAAAAGTCCTTGCACTGGCGGGGACCGTCGCGGTTTTTATGGCGGATAGACAAGGCAATTCAAGCAGCTCTATCTCACGCAATGCTGCCACCTATCTCGCGCAATTGGCGCGGCGATTGGGTTTGCATCCCACCAGCACACAATTTTATCGCCACGTTTATCATCCCCAGCAAGGCAGCCTGTTTGGCCGCTTTGATATCGTGTGGAATGACATGGCATTAGTGAATTATAAATTTGTCATGCTGAACAATCTGGATGAAGGCAAGCGATTGCAGGACTGGATTGCCAAGGCAACGGTCGTTCCCATCACCTATGGTCAGACACGTAATCTGGCCAGGCCGACCGAGCCGCAGGAGATTTCTCCGGCGGCAGGTTATTAGGGACTGTGTGAACAGTCCCTAAACTTTCGTGTTATCAATCCCGTCCAGAATGCTTGCCTGATCGGCAGGCGCTTTCCCGCGTAAAACGCGAATGCCAACCAACAGCACCAGGCTCAGGATGGCAAGAGGCAAGCTGCCCCACCGCATAAAAGGCGTCATACCCTCAGCAGCGTAAACCTGTCCGCTCAGGGTTTCGGTGGAGAAGGCCTTGCTGAAGTTGATGATACGGCCCTTCTCATCGATAAACGCGCTGCTGCCGTTATTGGTGCTGTAGACCAGGTAACGGCCGGTTTCCAGGGCGCGCATCTGCGCCATCTCCATAAACTGCAAGGGCCCGATGGAATCGCCGAACCAGCCCAGGTTACTGATGGTCAGCAACACCTGCGCATCCCGCGCGCTGAAAGCAACTAGATCCGGGTACACCAATTCATAACAAACCGAAGGTGAAACGGCGACCTGGCCGATCTGGATCCCCCGTTGCTCCATCGGGCCAAACGCGATGATGGAGGTCGGCAAATCAAAGAAGTGGATCAAACCGCGCAGCCAGTCTTCAAGCGGCACATATTCCCCAAATGGCACCAGGCGGCGTTTATGGTAGATCCCCATGGCGTCACCGAACCCGGCAATCGAGTTGTAGTAGTTATCATCCCGCGGGTTATCGTAGATGATGCCGGTCATCAAACCTGCGCCAGCGTCGGTGGCGCGGTCATTCATCTCGTTCAGAAAAGGCAGGGCCTGGTGGTAAGTGAGGGGAATGGCGGCTTCCGGCCAGATAACCCAATCATTTTCCCACAGGTCTTCGGACATGCTGCGCAGCAAATCCAGCGTAGGCTCGACAAAAGCAGCACTCCATTTGATGTCCTGCGAGATGTTCGGCTGAACCATGGCGACGCTGATCGGCTTATCGTCCAGTTGAGTCCAGGCCACATCTTTCAGCGCAAACCCGGTCAGCCAGAGGGCAACCACCAGGCTCCCCATCAGTGCCACCGCGCGTTGACGCCATTGCCAGATTAATTGGGCGATGACGCCCGCCGTTAACGCGCATAGAAAACCCAGGCCGATCACACCGATCACCGGCGCCCAACCGGATAAAGGGGTGTGCAAATGCGCATAGCCACTGTACAACCAGGGAAAGCCAGTCAGGAACCAGTAGCGAAAGCATTCACCCAACAGCCAGGTCGCGGGAAAGGCCAGCAACAAACTCCAGCGCCAGCGACTGAACCAACGCCCGTACAGGTAGAAGGGCAGGCTGAACATCAAGGCCATAAAACAAACAAACAGCAGCGTCAAAAAGCCCGCCAGCAACGGCGAGGCGCCGCCAAAATCATGGATGCTTACATAAATCCACGACACCCCCACACCATACAAGCCAACACCAAAAAACCAGGCGCGCTTGAAAACCTGGGCCAGTGAACCTTGTTCAAGCAGTAAGGCCAGGAGCGCCATACCGCCGATACCCAGTGGCCAGAGTTTGAACGGGGCGAGGCTGAGCGGAATCAGCGTGCCGGCAACCACAGCCAGGATACCGGCGAGCCAGCCGGGCATGGTTTGCAGACGCGATGCGAAGGTTGAGGCAGTCATGTAGGAAAAGTCGTCGCAGGGATTAAAAGGGCTGCTAAAAAAATCCCGCCGGAAGAGGCGGGATTGTTGCTATTTGTTGACGGTCAACCTTAGCAGATGTATTTGTCGGTTGTCTGCATAGAGCACACGGAACTGGAAGTTATCGATCATCGCCACTTCGTTGCGCTTGGGCAGATGCCCGAACTCCTGCATCAGGATACCGCCAATGGTGTCGAAGTCATCTTCGCTCAAGCCCGAACCAAAAAACTCATTGAATTCCTCGATGGGGGTGAGCGCTTTAACGATATAGTCGGTTTCGCCGACGCGCTTGATGAAATCATCGCTGACTTCTTCATCGGTTTCATCTTCGATATCCCCGACAATTTCTTCCAGAATATCTTCAATGGTGAGCAGGCCGGAAATACCGCCGTACTCATCAATCACCAACGCCATGTGATAACGCTTCTCGCGGAATTCACGCAGCAGCACATTCACGCGTTTGCTCTCGGGAATGATATTGGCTGGGCGCAGAATATTTTCCAGGTTGAAATCCTGCTGGTTATCCAGCAGCAGGCGCAACAGGTCTTTGGCCAGCAGAATGCCGCGAATGTCATCGGCTGATTCACCGATTACCGGGAAGCGCGAGTGGCCGGACTCAATAATCTTGGGTAAAAACTCCTGGGGCGTATCGTCAATCCGCACAGCGACGATTTGCGAGCGCGGCACCATGATTTCGCGGGCCTGCAGGGAGGACACATCCATGGCGCCTTCAATGATGCTCAAGGCTTCCTGATCCAATAACTGGTTATTGGCGGCATCCTTGATGATGTCCAGTAATTCTTCGCGGGATTTAGGTTCAGCGCTAAAGGCATGGAGCAGTTTGTCCAGCCAGGACCGGTCTTGCTTTTCAATGCGGTCTGCTTGGCGCTGAACGCTGCTACTCGTGGGATCGTCCGACATGGTAATGCTTTCCTGTGATAGAAAAATGATTCTGTGAGGGTTGTTATTCGTGTAGTTCGTAAGGTGCCGGAAAACCCATGCCCGTCAGGATGTGTGTTTCCAGGCCTTCCATTTCCTCTGCCTCGGGGTCGGTTATATGGTCATACCCCAACAAATGCAAGGTCCCGTGAACCACCATATGAGCCCAGTGGGCCTCCAGTGTTTTATGCTGCTCGACCGCCTCACGTTCTACGACCGGGGCACAGATAACGAGATCCCCCAATAACGGAAGATTTAATTCGGGGGGAATCTCAGCGGGGAAAGAGAGGACATTGGTGGGCTTGTCTTGCTGGCGATAGCGCAGGTTCAGTTCCTGGCTTTCTGCCTCATCCACAATGTAAACACTAACTTCGGACGTGGAACGGTCCAGATCAGGCACTGCCGCCAGGGCAGTGCTGATCCAATGTTCAATGTGTTCGGTGACGGGAATCCGGGTGCTGCTGCTGGCAACATCAATATCAACGTGAGTGGCCATGATAATCAGTTGGTTATGCCCGGTTTCTGCTCGAATTGATCGTAAGCCTCGACAATACGTTGTACCAGGGGATGGCGCACCACGTCTTTGGAGTTGAAGTGGGTAAAGCTGATACCCGCCACATTTTCAAGCACTTCAATCGCATGACGTAACCCGGATTGCTGGCCCCGCGGCAAGTCGATCTGGGTGGGGTCACCGGTGATGACCGCTGTGGTGCCGAAGCCGATACGGGTAAGGAACATCTTCATTTGTTCGCGCGTGGTGTTCTGGCTCTCGTCAAGGATAACGAAGGAGTTGTTGAGCGTGCGGCCCCGCATAAAGGCCAGTGGTGCGACCTCAATGACGCCGCGCTCCATCAGTTTGCCAACCGTCTCAAAGCCCAGCATCTCGAACAGCGCATCGTAGAGCGGGCGCAAGTAAGGGTCGACCTTTTGCGCGAGGTCACCGGGCAGGAAGCCCAGCTTCTCCCCGGCTTCTACCGCCGGGCGAACCAGTAATATGCGCTCCACTTCATCCTTCAACAGGGCTTCAACCGCGCAGGCAACGGCCAGGTAGGTTTTACCGGTACCGGCCGGGCCGATACCAAAGTTAATGTCGTTGTTCTGCACAGCGCGCACATAGCGCTGCTGGTTCAGGCCGCGCGGTTTGATCGTGCACTTCTTGGTGCGAATCAAGGTGATACCGGCGCTGGTGTCCTCGTTATCCTGTTCTGTGGCAGTGTCGTGGGTGTCGGCGTCGTAAGGGGTATTCAATTGTTCCATAAGGGCCTCTATGCCGGAGGTTTGCAGGGCGAGGTGAATTTCGTCCGGCGTCAGCTCGACATTGTCGGTTTCTCGGTAAAGGTGGCGTAATAACTCAGCGGCGGCCTGGGTGGGATGTGTTTCACCAACCAGGGCAAACTCATTGCCGCGGTTGCGGATTTCCACATTCAGGCGTTGTTCGATCTGGCGCAGGTGTTGGCCGAACTGACCGCAGAGATTGGCGAGGCGTCGGCTATCATCCGGTTCCAAGGTCAACTGACGGGTGATAGCGTCGGGGCTGGTAACTACATGGCTATTCATCAATGGGGAGTCGAGGCTCTTTTGACTGTACACGGCTAAAGACTAAACCATTCCCGGAATGGGTAAAAGCCTCTTCATCGGCCAATTGATTCTTTCGAACACTTTTTTACTAACCTTCGGTTATAGAGACCGGGCCTAGTCCTCCGGTGGTTTGCGAGCCAGGCGCCATCGCTGGAGCCATTGGTCATGCTCGAACAACAACACGATCACCAACGATAAAGCGAAGGGAATCAACAGGTAAAACAACCGGAAGACCAACAGCGCGGCTATCACATCGGCGGGCTTCACATCCGGCAACGCCAGCAGGAATACCACCTCCAGCACCCCGAGCCCACCCGGCGCGTGGGAGACCAGCGCGGCGGAGAAGGAGGCCAGGAATATGCCCAATACCAGCAGGAAACCGGGGTTGCTGGTGGCAGGCAGCGCAAAATAAATAATGGCTGCCGCACCAATCAGCTCCAGCGGACCGATGATCAATTGGCGTACCACTATGGGTAAGCGCGGGTACTGCAAGCGAAAGTTGCGGATACGCAGGGACTTGAGGCGCAGGCTACTGCCTACCACATAGAGCCCGGTGGCAGCCAGCATTGCCACACCGCTGGCAATCGGCACCCAAAGCGCCAGATCTTCAAAAAATCGGTTAAGCAGTCGGGGTTCGATCAGCAATACGATGCCGCCCAGTAGGATGGAGCCCAGGGTAAAGGTAAACGAACAAAAGGCTACCAGCACGCCGACGTCCGCTCCGCTCAGGCCCTTGGCCGTGTAGGCCCGGTAGCGCACCACCGCACCGGAAAACACCGAGGCGCCGATGTTATGGCCAATCGCATACGCTGTGAAGGAGGCCGCCGCAATATAACCCCAGGAGATTTTTTTGCGCAGGTGCATCAATGCGAGACGATCATAGCCGGCGAGGGCGGCATAGGCGAGGAGCGTGGCGAGGGCTGACAACAGCCAGCCAGTGACAGGTATTGCATTGAGGCTGTCGACGATATCGTCGAAAGAAATGTCGCGCAGCTGATGGAACAACAACCAAGCCGAAAATCCTACCGCAGCCAGTCCAATAATCGGCCACACGTAGTCCTTGTTCAACCTCATCATGCAGTTCCTTACCTAATCAAACGCCACCGGCTTTTTTTACCGGGGCGAAAAGTTGAGTCTGGTGTGGAGCGGTTTATCGGCGATGCTGGGAATAGACAGTGAAAAGTATCAGCACCAATCAGCGTCAAGCTCCGAACTGATCAGGGTGCCGCGCAATGAGTTGGGCAGCGCTTCCTCGATCAGGATATCCGCAAACTTACCGATCAAGGCCGGGTTATCGCAACGGAAGTTCACCACGCGGTTATTTTCTGTGCGGCCGCACAGTTGGCCGGGGTCTTTGCGCGAATACCCGGTTACCAGTATGCGCTCTGTATTGCCGACCATCCGTCTGCTGATACCCATAGCCTGTTGAATCAGTCGGTCTTGCAGGATTTGCAGGCGTTGTTTTTTCACGTCTTCCGGCGTGTCATCCGGCAAGTCTGCTGCCGGGGTACCGGGACGCGGGCTATAGATAAAACTGAAGGAGGTATCGAAGTCCATGTCGTGGATAAGCTTCATGGTTGCTTCGAAGTCTGCATCTGTCTCGCCGGGGAAACCGATAATAAAGTCGGACGAGAAACTGATGTTAGGGCGAATTTTCTTCAGGCGGCGCAGCTTGGATTTATATTCCAGCACGGTATGGCCGCGCTTCATCGCCATAAGGATACGGTCAGAGCCGCTTTGAACAGGAAGATGCAAGTGGCTGACCAGCTCCGGCACCTCGTTGTAGACATCAATCAGCGCATCGCTGAATTCTACCGGGTGGGATGTGGTGAAGCGGATACGATCAATACCCTCAACCGCCGCCACATAGGTAATCAACTCCGCCAGATCGACCACTGTGCCGTCTTTGCCGGCACCGCGATAGGCATTGACGTTCTGGCCGAGCAGATTGACTTCGCGCACACCCTGGCCGGCCAGATGGACGATCTCGGCCATGACGTCCGCCACCGGACGACTGACTTCTTCGCCACGGGTATAAGGCACCACGCAGAAGGTGCAGTACTTGGAACAGCCTTCCATGATCGATACAAAGGCGCTGACGCCGTCCGCATCGGGTTGGGGCAGACGGTCGAACTTTTCAATTTCGGGGAAGCTGATATCCACCACGACCGCGCCGTTTTCGCGCTTGGTTTCCATCATTTCCGGCAGGCGGTGCAGGGTTTGCGGGCCGAAGATCAGGTCAACATAAGGTGCCCGTTCGGCAATAGCAGCGCCTTCCTGGCTGGCAACACAGCCACCAACGCCAATCACCAGGTTGGGATTCTTCTTTTTTAGCTGCTTCCAGCGGCCCAGCTCATGGAACAACTTTTCCTGGGCTTTTTCGCGGATGGAGCAGGTATTGATCAGGATCACATCCGCATCTTCCGGATTTTCCGTCGCCACCATGTTGTGCGACTCCCCCAGCAGATCGCGCATGCGCGAAGAGTCATACTCGTTCATCTGACAACCGTGGGTCTTGATATACAGCTTCTTGGTTGTGGTTTCAGTGGTGGTCATGGCAGTAAACCTGATCAAAAATTACGCAGAAAACTCGGGCGCGCATTATAGCGGCCTTGGGGGGTAAAGCCTATAGTAGTAGAAGCGTGTCGGGCGGTTTGTCCACAAGAATCTGCGTGAGCCATTGACAGAATATGCTATCCTTCGCGCCCTTCACATGAGTGGCTGATTTTCAGCCATCTGCAACAAAGAGTCAGAGAGTTATATGGCAGTTAAACCCACTTACAAGGTCATTTTCCTCAATCAGGGGCAGGTCTACGAAGTCTTTGCCCGGGCGATTTACCAGAGCGAGATGTATGGTTTTATCGAGGTTGAGGAGTTTGTCTTTGGAGAGCGCAGCCAATTGCTGGTTGATCCGGCGGAAGAGCGCTTGAAGAATGAGTTCGCGGGCGTAAAACGCTCTTATATCCCCATGCATGCCATCGTGCGCATTGATGAAGTGGAAAAAGAGGGCTCAGCCAAGATCAGTGAGTTCAAGGGCAGTGACAAGGTTGCCCAGTTTCCCTATGGCGGTTTTATACCGAACCCCGGTTCAGGGGAATAATTCTTTCTTTGTCATACTGGCTAGCGAGCGGCCCGGTCTTTTCAGAACGGGCCGCTTTTTTTTGCGCCTCGATAAAGAGTATGCTCACGGCGTATTGGTCGGCGGAGTTTTTGATTCATGATCGCAGAAGCGTTAGTCACTTATTTACATTACCTGGGTTTCATGGTGCTGTTTGCCGCGCTGGTAGCCCAGCACCTGTTGTTTGTGAGCGAAGCAAGTCCGCAGCAGGTCAAGCGGCTGTTTATCCTTGATGGCTTGTACGGTGCTGCCGCTATCCTGGTGTTAGTGACAGGCTTGGCCAAGGTATTTTGGGTAGGCAAGCCAGCCATTTTTTACGCCCAGAACGGCTTGTTTCACGCAAAGGTCACCCTGTTTGTGATTGTGGCCTTGTTGTCCATCTGGCCCACGCTGGAATTCTTCAAAGCGCGTAGACGATCAGCCAACCTGCCGCCGTCTGCCCTGGTGCAATTGCCGGTAAACATTCGCTTGATCCAGCGCATCGAGTTGCTGGCGGTTGTGCTCTTGCCGTTGCTCGCTGTCTTTATGGCGCGGGCGTGATGCTGCGTTCTCGCGCCGGGACAGGCTGATAATGACTCCTTCCAATACGCTGGTTCTGGCGATTGACCAGGGCGGCCAAAGCAGCCGGGTGGCACTCTATCGGCATACCGGCGAGCGGGTGTGTATGTTCTCCGCACCCTGCGCGACCCGCACTTATACAGATGAGCACCGGCAGGTTCATGTGGAGCAGGACGGCGGGGAGATTCTTGCGGGCATCCGTGAATGCCTCGAACAGATTGAGCAGGTGTTGAGGGAACAACCTGCATCGGTGATCGCCGCCGGTTTTGCCGGGCAGGGATCGTCTTTGCTGTGTTGGCAATCTGCAACCGGCGCGGCGTTATCGCCGGTATTAAGTTGGCAGGACCGGCGTGCAGAAGGCCTGTTGCACGATTTTCCGTTATCGCAACACACGGTACAGCAGCGCACTGGTATTCGTATTTCACCGCATTACGGTGCGAGCAAGATGCGCTGGTGTCTTGATCACATTGATGCCGTCAAATCCGCTGCGGCCTCCCGTCAATTAATGATTGGCCCCATTGCCAGTTACCTGTTTCACAATCTGTTGCGCGATAACAAGGACCGTACAGCGATTGATCCCGGTCACGCGCAACGCACCTTGTTGTGGAATCTCTCAACGAATGATTGGGATCAGGAGCTGTTGGATATCTTTCACATTGATAAAGCCATCCTCCCCACTTGTGTCTGGCACAACAGCGTGGTGGGTCGATTGCGATTGGGTGGTCAGGACGTTCCGCTAAACACCTGCCTGCGCGACCAGGGCGCATCCTTATTTGCGCGCGGTATGCCAGAGGCAGATGCGTGTTATATCAATATCGGTACCGGTGCGTTTATTCAGCGCGTGGCGGGGCAATGTGAAGCACCGGCCGGGTTATTGGTCAGTCCGCTCTGGCTTCCTGATCCCGGTCATACATCCGCCGCGCGGCTTTATGCCTGGGAAGCGACAGTTAACGGTGCGGCAGCGGCTATCGACTGGCTGCAAAAGGATATCGGTATGGCTATCACGCCGGCGACTATCGACTCAGCCCTGGCAACGCCGTTAACCAAAAGCGATGCCTGTTTTTTAAATGCCGTCGGCGGTTTGAGCGCACCCTATTGGCGAACGGATCTGACCTCTCGCTTTAGCGATGCATTGACACCTGCGGAAAAAATTCAAACCTGGCTGGAGAGTGTGTTATTCCAGTTACTGGTTAATTTTCGGTTGATGCAATCCATTGGCCCGGCTAAACGTATTTATATCAGCGGCGGCTTGAGCCGGGCGGATGAAGTGTGTCAACGATTGGCCGATTTAACCGGTGTGACGGTGCATCGTAGCGATAACACCGATGCAACCTTGCAAGGCGTTGCTTTTACCACCGCAGGCATGCCTGAACAATGGCGGCCCCAATATGATGACGACACCTTTGTTCCCCGGCACAACCCTTTACTGCACGAGCGATTTATCCATTGGCAAGATGCCGTGCAGGTCTGGTTGGGCAATTAACACTAAATGAACAGGATTTTTTTATGCATTACGATGTAGTAGTCATCGGCGCAGGGATTCAGGGCGCGGGTGTTGCGCAAGCGGCAACGGCGGCGGGTTATTCGGTGCTGGTGCTTGAGCAACAGGCGATTGCCGCTGGCACGTCCAGCAAATCATCCAAACTCATTCACGGTGGTTTACGCTACCTGGAAAGTGCTCAATTCGGCCTGGTGCGCGAGAGTCTGCGCGAGCGGGCATTGTTATTAAAACTCGCGCCTGATCTGGTCAAGTTACAACCCCTCCACATTCCGATTTACGAGGATTCCAAGCGCTCCCCTCTGACCATCCGTGCCGGTTTAAGTTTGTATTCCGTACTCGCCGGCTTGAGTAACACGGCGCACTTTCGCAGCCTGCCGCAACAGGAATGGGATAGTTTGACCGGCTTGAAACAGGACGGCTTGCGCGAGGTATTTCGCTATTACGAAGCACAAACAGATGATGCGGCCTTGACGGCGGCGGTATTGCGCTCGGCCCAATCGCTCGGTGCCGAGGTGCTTATTCCTGCCCGGTTTGTCGCTGCCCGGGTGCAGGATAAACACTGCGAGATTGATTATGAATTTCAGGGGCAGCAGCAAACAATAACAGCGAATGTGCTGATGAATTGCAGTGGTCCCTGGGCACTGGATGTGTTAGCCCGTATTACGCCCGCCCACCACTTGCCGGCGGTGGAACTGGTGCAGGGCAGCCACCTGTTGTTGCCACCCTTGCTGGATCAATATTTTTATCTGGAGGCACCGCAGGATAAGCGCGCCATTTTTGTATTGCCCTGGAAACAACAATTGCTGATCGGCACCACAGAAACCATTCATCATGGCGCACCCGAAGCGGCGCGTTGTCTTGACAGTGAAAAGGCCTATCTACTGCATACCCTGAAACACTATTTCCCGGCACTGGATCTTTCCGGTGTACCGGTTACGGGCTTTGCCGGATTGCGGGTATTGCCGCGCAGCGAAAAGAGCGCATTTTTTCGGCCGCGCGAAGTATTGCTGGATGTGGATAATGCGGAATGCCCGCGTGTGTTATCGCTGATGGGCGGGAAATTAACAACCTATCGGCCTACAGCTCAGATGGCACTTGACCGCGTGCGCGCGGCCTTGCCGGAGCGACAGGCACGCGCTGATACTGCCCAGTTGCCGCTCTATCCGGAATAGCGCCTAACGCGCAACCTTGACGAACTCAACATCATATTTGCCGTGCACAGGTTGCGCCTGAAGAATTTTGGCATTGGGATAATATTCCCTCTGCATATCCAGCAGCACTTTCTTGTCTTCCACCGACATATAGGCCCCGAGATAAATCGCACTGACCGCTTTACTCAAAAAGGGTCGATCATCAAACCAATCCATATCGTTGTTGCTTTTACTGCTGGGCTCCGTCAGAGCGTGATAGAAGCAACGCCATTCCTGTTCGCTGCTGGCGATGCTGGATTTGCACAATAATTTATCGAGGAAGCCCGCTTGCAGATCCGGTTTCTCGGCGTAAATAGCGGCATTCAGTTGTTCTTTAATGGTCGTGATTTCAGGGCGGATCTGGCGGTACTCTATCGGCCGCACGGCATCTGCTGCATCCGGATTAATGCCCAGTTCGTGAACGTGGAAGCGAATCACGGCACCGCGATGGTTGTCGGCATGCCGTTGCCAGCAGGCCAGGTTATCCGGCTTGGCGCTGAAGCTGCAGATGCGCAGGTGACGGGTAAAGTGTCGCCAGTCGGCCATCAGGATATCGATATCAGCCTGGCGTTGGTCCACCATCTTCGACAACAACTCCATCAAGGCGGCGGACGCTTCGGCCTCGGCGGGCGTTTCAAACCGACCATCATCACGCCAGCGGCGGATGCCGTTCATCAAGGGTGAATTACCGTGGGGCGCGCTGGGGGAAAAAATCATAGCGATGGTGGTGCGCACCACTTCATTAAGCAAAAGGTGCGGATCAAAACTCAACCCGGTGCGGTGGTCCAACTCAAACGGGTCGCCAAACAAATGCGGCGAACTCCAGCGCAGAGTGTGGGAGGCTAGTATCCTGGTGGCCGTCTCGGCTGTGCAGAATTTGGACAAGGTTTCCGGGTATTCGAACACGTTGGGTCCTATCGGTGACAATTATTATTGATGTTGTGGTAATGACTCGCCCTTATTGGTCTGCTGGCGCTCAAGATCTGGTTTGATTACAGCAGTAAAGTCCAAAATCTTCAAACTCACCGGATAAACAATTTCCCATTGGTGGCGGTGCCGTTAGAATAGCCGCATTTACCGGGTTGTCACCAGGCTGCTTTTTATATCGTACAACTGCCCCATCCATTGTCTTAACCGCCACTGTGCGGATCATTACTGAGGACCATTCGTGAACTTTACCGGCGCCCACATTCTTTCCATCGAACAATTTGAACGTGCAGATATCCAGCGCGTTTTCGACGTGGCGGACGCCATGGAGCCCTACGCTCTGCGCCGGCGGATGACGCGGGTGCTGGAGGGCGCCATCCTCGGCAATATGTTCTTTGAAGCCAGTACCCGCACGCGGATCAGTTTCGGTTGCGCATTTAACCTGCTGGGTGGTGAGGTGCGCGAGACGACCGGTTTTGAGAGTTCCTCCATCACCAAGGGTGAATCCCTGTATGACACCGCACGCGTGTTATCGGGTTACAGCGACGTCATTTGTATGCGCCATCCACAGGCCGGTTCGGTGGCTGAGTTCGCGCAAGCCAGCCGTGTACCGGTCATCAATGGGGGTGACGGTGCCAATGAGCATCCCACCCAAGCGTTGTTGGATCTCTATACCATTCGCAAAGAGCTGCGTTCCAGAGGGCGCGGACTGGACGGTTTGCGGATTGCGATGATCGGCGACCTGAAGCATGGCCGCACGGTCCACTCACTGTGCAAACTCCTGTGCCTGTTCGACAAGGTGCAAGTCACCCTGGTGTCACCGCGCGAACTGGCGATGCCGGAATACCTGGTGGAAGAATTGCGCAAGGTAGGGCACAGCGTCGTGGTAACCGATGACTTGCCGCAGAGTATCTCCAAGGTGGACATTGCTTACTCTACTCGCATTCAGGAGGAGCGTTTTTCCAGTAAGGAAGAGGCCGACCTTTATCGCGGGCGTTTCCGCCTTAACCAATCCATCTACACCCAATACTGCGAACCCAACACGGTCATCATGCATCCCTTGCCGCGCGATTCGCGGGCGGATGCCAATGAGCTGGACAACGACCTGAACCAAAACCCCAACCTGGCCATCTTTCGGCAGGCGGATAACGGCGTTCTGGTGCGTATGGCGTTGTTTGCGCTGGTATTGGACGTGGTGGATCAGGTGGACAAGAGTGCGCGGGATGTGGGCTGGTATAACGCGCTGCGCACGCATCAGGGGTGATATGCATCAGCGATAATCAGTACGGCGGTGAATACCATCGCCGCCTTACGACATTAACTGCTGGATCTTATTGAGCAGGTTTTTTTCCGTGAGGGGTTTGCGCAGGGATTCGCGGATACCGATAAACCTGTCCGGCACCGGCCCCTCCGGTACATCCTCATCGAGCATCAACACCACCGGAATTACAACGGTTTTATCGCTCCGGGCGAGGTGGCGGCAAAAACGGTGGTCATCCTCGGCAGCGGTACCCGCATCAATCAGGATCACGTCGGGGCGCACATCAAAGGCAATCTCTAATCCTTCATCCAGGGCTTCCGCTGTCAGGATATTGCAATGCTGTTGCAGAATGCTGGTGACGCGGCGCAGATCATCCGCCTCGCTGTCCACGATCAACACGGTTTTGTGGATCACGACCTCATCCACCAGCGCACGATTCCGGCCACTGCGCTTGGCTTTATAAAGCGCGCGGTCGGCGCATTTGATCAGCTCTTCCAGGCTGTGGCCCGCTGTGCGTGTACAGGTGGCGCCGCCGATACTGACGGTTGCCACCGGGCAGGTGGGCGACACGTCGTGGGGCAGGCCCAGTGCCTCGACGGCTTTGTTGATTGATCCCGCGACCCGAAAGGCTCCTACGCTGTCGGTTTCGGGCAGGAGCACGATAAATTCTTCGCCTCCGTAGCGGCCCAAAAGATCCAGCGGCCGTCGCAAACAGCTTTTGATTGCCTGGGTGATCTTTTTAAGACAGGCATCGCCAGCCGGATGGCCGTAGTGATCGTTGAACAATTTGAAATGGTCTACGTCAATCATCAGCGCGCTGACCGGTTGTTGCTGGCGGGTTGCCACCAGCCACTGTTGTTCTGCCTGTTCGGTAAAGGTGCGGCGGTTGTAGATCTGGGTCAGGCTGTCCAGTTGGCTGAGCGCCTCAAGTTCGGCATTGAGGCGGTTTAACTGGTCGCGCATCTCGGCGATCCGCTCCATCGCACGGATTTTGGCCTTGATGATCATGTAACTGACGGGTTTGATCAGATAGTCATCGCCGCCGGCCTCGATACCTTCGCGGTAACTTTCGTCTTCATTGCGGCCGGTGACAAAAATAATGGGAATCCAGTGGCCGCCCAGCCATTCGCGGATCAGTCGGGTCGTTTCAAAACCATTCAGGCCGGGCATCTCCACGTCCATGATGATCATGTCCACCGGTGTGTCTTCCAACAGCTGCAAGGCTTCCTCACCGCTGCGGGCAATCAACGGCGTGTGGCCCGCATCGGTGATGTAGTGACTCATGGCATGGCGCAAGGTCGCGCTGTCTTCGACCAACAGGATCTTCATGAATATCGACTTCTACCCAAATAGAGATACCAGAGTGCAATGACAGCACCGGCTTTTACGTGCCCTAAGTCTAGTCGCTTTTTATTGCCGCATAGCACTTATCGATGCGCTTTATCTTAGGTGGCGGCGGGCCATCAGTCGATAATCCCGACCGCCCTGTGATCGGTTTATAGCCATAGCGTAGGCTGGGTCACATCTACAATGGCGACTCATTCAGCTGGCTGGTGGTCGACATAGAACCAACGGCCCTTGACCTGGCGAAATAGCGAGATTTCATGATGTTGTTGGAAGTTACCGTCGTGCCGATAGAGGGCGACAAAACTGACCAGGCCGGCGCTGTCATTTTCCTGGCCAGCCTCCGTCGCCATGATTTGCAGCCCCAACCATTCACAACTGGCTGCCCAGGCGCGGATTTGTTCAGGATTGCTGCGTTGCCGTTGATCAGGACTCCAGGTTTGCCACAAATAATCAATTTGCAAGAACACGTGGGCAGTATAACGGGAGCGCATCAACTGTTCGGCGGTCCGTGGCGGACGCTCACCGGTCAGTCTGGGCAGGCAACAGTCGCCCAGTGTGGAGCCGCTGCCACACGGGCAGGATTGGCCGTGCGCCGCAACGGGAATCGGGTCATTCGCCTGTGGCATTTTCCACCTCTTTTCGGTATGTTGTGCGGCTATTTTTGTCCAAGACTCTGCGTAAAGCTACGGATTTTTTGGCACTGAAAATCTTCCATGCCTGTTACTTAAGTGATTGCTCTTCATGACCACAGAATTTGACGATATCCGCCCCTATCATGACGACGAAGTTCGCCCCACACTGGACCGTATCCTCGCTGATCCTGAATTGATTGATGCGGTGACACGCCTGAAATTTCCGCGCCTGAATCCCTGGGCCGGCGGCTTGCTGCGCCCCTTGGTAAAGCGCGCACTGGTCAAACAACTGGCCGGGGTAAATTCCGTACGCGGTTTTCAGGATGTGGTAGAAAAATACATGGCGCGCATGATCCGCAGCACCACCTCCGGGTTGACCGTGTCCGGCCTGGAGCGATTAAACCCGCAACAGGCGTATTTATTTATCAGTAATCACCGGGACATCGCCATGGACCCGGCTTTTGTCAATTGGTCTTTGTATCACTCTGATTGCAATACCCTGCGCATTGCTATCGGCGATAATCTGCTGACCAAACCTTATGTGTCGGACCTGATGCGCCTGAACAAAAGTTTTATCGTCAATCGTTCGGCCAAAGCACCGCGCGAAAAATTAAAGGCGGCAAAACATTTGTCGGCCTATATCTATCACTCTATCGTCAACGAGAACAGTAATATCTGGATTGCGCAGCGCGAAGGGCGCGCTAAAGACGGGCACGACAAGACCAATTCCGCTGTGATTGGTATGCTGACCATCAACCGCCCCAAGACC
The DNA here is from genome assembly GCA_035490615.1 of Cellvibrio sp. Classification (GTDB taxonomy): domain Bacteria; phylum Pseudomonadota; class Gammaproteobacteria; order Pseudomonadales; family Cellvibrionaceae; genus Cellvibrio. Next base: position 3,649 of record DATJLH010000216.1, on the reverse strand, counting down.
CAGGAATTCAGTGACTATGTCAAAGAATTGCACATTGTGCCGGTGTCCATTTCTTACGAATTTGATCCCTGCGATGCCGCCAAGGCGCGCGAGTTATATCACCAGCGCACCAGCGGCAGCTATCAAAAAGAACAACACGAAGATGTTAAAAGTATCGCCATGGGTATTGCCGGACAAAAAGGTCATGTGCACGTCGCGTTTGGTGAAGTGTTAAGCGCAGATTATATGGACGCGGATGAAGTGGTGGCGGAGATTGATCGCCAGGTACTCAGCAACTATGTATTGCACAGCAGCAACTGCTTTGCCTATCACATGTTGCACGGCACCCCGCCAAAGGTAAATTACACGGAAAAAAATATTCCGTTTGTGCCGGAAAAACTCGCGGAGCAACGTCAGCAATTTGAATTACGGATGCAGGCAATTCCGGCAGAGTATCGCGAGCTGGTATTGGCTATGTACGCCAACCCGGTGCTGAGTAAATTGCACGATTAATGTTTATCGCGCGTCACATCCCGTGACGATTGCATCTCTCTACTTTTGGCCTAACGCATGTTAACCGACCAGCTCAAGCAACAGATCCAGCGCGCTTACAGCCAGTTTCTGGAGAGCAAAGGCATGAAGTCGCGTTACGGGCAAAAGCTGATGATTGCTGAAATTGCCCGGACACTCGGTGCCATTGCACTGGACGATGAAAATCGCCGTACCACCTCCGGACACGTGTGTGTGGTGGAGGCGGGAACCGGTACCGGTAAAACCGTTGCGTATCTTTTGCCGGCGATTGCTATTGCCAAGGCGATGGGTAAAAAACTGGTGGTGTCCACCGCGACTGTTGCCTTGCAGGAACAGATTGTCCACAAGGATTTGCCCGAGCTGCTGCGTCACAGCGGCTTGGCTTTTAATTTTGCGCTAGCGAAAGGGCGTGGGCGTTATTTGTGTTTGAGCAAGCTGGATAATTTGCTCAATGAATACGAAAGCGGCATGAATCCCACCCGCGCCTTATATGAAGATGAATTGCCCAGCATCAATGCGCAGGCGATCAAGTTGTATCAGTCCATGATGGACGCCCTGGCGGGTAATCGCTGGAATGGCGAACGCGATACCTGGCCCCAGGCGCTGGAACAAAACGAGTGGCAAATCATTACCACCGACCACCGACAGTGCACCGGGCGGCGGTGTTCCAATGTGTCCTCCTGCAGTTTTTTTCGCGCGCGGGATTCCCTGCACAACGTGGATTGTATTGTGACCAACCACGACCTGGTGCTCGCGGATCTGGCCTTGGGCGGCGGTGCAATCCTGCCTGATCCCGCCGATAGCATTTATGTATTTGATGAAGGTCATCACCTGCCGCAAAAAGCGCTTTCGCATTTCTCCCATCACAGCCGCGTGTTGTCCACCAGTAAATGGCTGGACCAATGCAATAAGGCGTTGGGCACCATGTTGGGCAATATCAGCGGTGCGGGGAATGTGGACCGCTATGCAGAGCAATTGCCGGCGGCCCTGATGGATTGTAAGCAGGAGCTGGATCGCATTTATCCGCAACTGGAGATGCTCGCGCAAAGCATTGCCTTTGATGATCGGCAATCCCATTACCGTTTTCCCAACGGCGTTATTCCCCAGGAGTTATTGATACCGGCGGTGGAGTTGCAACGCAGCTTCAGCCGCTTGTCAGAACTGCTGTCAAAGATGAGTGACGAGCTAAGCGATGCCATGGAAGATCCGCATTGCCCGATACCCAAGATTGATCTGGAAAATCATTTTCCGGTGGTGGGCACCTGGCAGGCACGCGCCGAAGCCAACCGTGAACTCTGGGCCAGCTATGCGGCGCCGGATAATGCCAACAGTGTGCCCAAGGCGCGGTGGTTGACGCCGGTGGATCACACCGGCTCGATGGATATCGAAGTCTGTTCCAGCCCCATCCTGGCCGCGCGCACCCTGGAATACAGTTTGTGGGAAAAATGCTGCGGTGCGGTGGTGACTTCGGCAACCATTACCGCATTGGGTCGTTTTGACCGCTACCGCATGCGCGCCGGGACACCGGCAGACGGCAATTACCAGGTGGTGCCGAGCCCGTTTGATTTTTCCCGCGCGACGCTGGAAATTCCCGCCTGCGCAGTGGATGCCAGCAATGCGGATGTGCACACCTTATCCTTGATTGAACATTTACCGGCATTACTCGACAAAGATGAAGCGACGCTGGTGTTATTCGCCTCGCGCCGCCAGATGCTGGATGTGTATGAGGAACTGCCGGAAAGTTGGCGTGAACGCATCCTGTTGCAGGGCGACAGCTCCAAACAGGAAATGTTGGTGCAACACCGCAAGCGCATTGATGCCGGAGAGGGCAGTGTGTTATTCGGACTGGCCAGCTTTGCGGAAGGTGTGGATTTGCCGGGTGATTACTGTCGTCATGTGGTTATCGCCAAGTTGCCCTTCGCCGTGCCGGATGATCCGATTGAAGCCTCCTTATCTGAATGGGTAGAAGCGCGCGGCGGCAATCCGTTTATGGAGATTACTGTGCCGGATGCGTCGTTAAAACTGGTGCAGGCATGTGGCCGTTTATTGCGCACAGAAACCGACACGGGCAAGATCACCTTGCTGGACCGCCGCATCATCACCAAACGTTATGGCAAAGCCATACTGAACTCCTTGCCACCGTTTACACAGGTTGTGCACCGCTAAATTTCAGAGAATCACTGGTTCCGGTGAATCAATGACGGGAGAATCCATGAGCCAACATATCGCCCTGGCTGACATTCTGATTGACCTTGAAAAAGAATTGCGCGAATTGCGCTTGTGGGAAAAAGAACCTCCATCGGCAGATGCCCTGGCCAGCGTACAGCCCTTTGCGGTGGATACGTTGAACTTTTCCCAGTGGTTGCAATTTATTTTTATCCCGCGCTTATATGAATTGATTGAAGCGCGTGCTGCGCTTCCAGGTAATTGTGGGGTTGCCCCCATGGCGGAGGAATATTTCCAGCCCATGGGCTTGAACAGTGAAAACCTGATCAGCCACCTGCGGCGTATTGATGTGCTTCTGACTCGCTGAACATCACTGCGCTTGGGCTCGCCAACCGGCCTCAAGACTGCTCCACATCTCTTCAAATTGCATTTGTTCGTATTCGCTGAGTGCGTTGAATTGTTCATCGGTCAAGAGTGAACGCGCTTCGCGCAGATAATTCTCCTTGTATCGCTCCAGCGCGGCCTGCATTTTTTTCTCGGCGTTGCTGCGCTCCTCCGCTGATGCGTTATTCAGATACGCCGTGGCTTCCTGCAATTGGGTATTAAACTGCTGTTTGTGTTCCAGTTTGGTCATCAACAACGCGCGTTGATTATCCTGGCTCAAGGTGCCCCGGCCACCTAACTGTTCATAGAAGCTGTTCATCTGATGTTGTTCGTAGCTGGAGTCTTTGAGTAATTCATATTGTTGCGCCTCCTCAGGACCGAGCAGGTCTGCGATGCGTCCGTCAATTTCCGCCAGCAATGCCTGTTGCTGGCGAATACTGTCTTCGATTTCCTGTTGGCTGGAATGATAGCCCACGGTGCTGGTACCCAATACCCGTTCGCGATCCACTAGTAATTGGCGAAATTTCTCTTCATCTTCATGAGGCAGCGAAAGGCCGGGAAAGATAATGGAATACTTTTGATCGACTGC
>DATJLH010000215.1:0-16218 GCA_035490615.1 Cellvibrio sp. | reverse complement strand
TGCCGATGCCGATAATTTTGCAGCGGATATTACCTTGTCAAATGATCCCGAATCGGTCGAGCCCGACGCGTCAGACGAATTGGATATTGAGGATCATCAACAACCGCTGCTGTAAGCGGATTGCATCCAGATAGAAGGTTCGGGGCACAGCGACCGCCCGGCATGGAGCCCCGAATATATTGCTTGTTAATGCCCGGCTGCCACCCTGTGACAGCGGTTTATGAGGACACCAGCTTGTCGCAACCATCCCAACCTTCGCCCACTTCGCGGCAAGCATCATCCTTCCAGCACCTGTTGCAGGTTTTTTCCCAACCCCTGCACAACGCCACCTTCACGGGCATCCTGCGCGGCCTGGAAAAAGAAAGCCTGCGCGTCTTGCCCGATGGAACACTCGCACAAACGGATCATCCTCTGGCGCTGGGCTCCGCGCTCAAGCACCCGCATATCACCACCGATTACAGCGAGGCGCTGCTCGAGTTTATTACCGAGCCTTTCCGCCATATCGCCGAGTTGTTGCAGCAACTGGAAGATATTCACCGCTTTACCTGTCAGCAACTGGATCAACAAGGCGAGCGCCTGTGGCCTGCCAGTATGCCTTGCTTATTAGGGTCGGATGACCAAATTCCTGTTGCGCGTTACGGCAACTCCAACAGCGGCACCATGAAGACGATTTACCGTATCGGCCTGGGCCATCGCTATGGCCGTTCGATGCAAACCATCGCCGGCATTCACTATAATTTTTCGCTGCCCAATGAATTCTGGCTCGCCTTGCAACAGGAAGAAGGTAACCAGTTATCCTTGCAGGATTACAAGACCCAACGTTACTTTGCCTTGATCCGTAACTTCCGCCGTTATTTCTGGTTGCTGATTTATTTGTTCGGTGCCTCGCCGGCTGTGTGCAGTTCGTTTGTGAAAGGTCGCGCGCATCAGTTGCAGGCTTTCGATGAACAGGCCAAATCACTCTACACACCTTATGCCACATCGTTGCGTATGGGTGACCTCGGTTACCAGAGTGACGCTCAGCAATCATTGATTGTGTGTTACAACAATCTGCCCAGTTATCTTAAAACCTTGTATGGCGCCATCTCTACCACACATCCGGCTTATGAAGCTGTGGGGTTGATGGATGCCCAGGGACGTTATCAGCAACTCAACACCAGCCTGCTACAAATCGAAAATGAATTTTATAGCAGCATCCGCCCCAAACACCCGGCCCAATCCGGCGAAACTGCTTTGCAGGCACTGCGCTTGCGCGGAGTGGAATATGTGGAAGTGCGGTGCATTGATCTCAATCCGTATGAGCCGCTCGGCATTACCGCCGAACAGATGCATGTCATGGATGCGTTTTTATTGTTTTGTTTACTGCACGATAGTCCGCTGACCGGTTCAGAAGAATACCGCGAAGGGCAGGACAATCAGAAACGTGTGGTTTACCACGGGCGCGATCCGGATCTGACATTGATACGCAACCGGGAAACCATCAGCATGCGTCGCTGGGCTGAAGACATTCTGGCCGGGACAGCGGAATGTGCCGCCTTGCTGGATCAGGCCAATGGTGGCACGCAGTATCAACAGGCAGTCGCTCAACAATCCCTGAAAGTGCAACACCCTGAACTGACACCCTCAGCGCGCATACTGCAAGATATGCGCACCGAGCAGAAAACATTTTTTGGCCACACCATGGCGCTGGCTGAGCAACATCGGCAATATTTTGCCAGCCATCCACTCGACGCTGATAAGGAAGCTTATTACCAACGCCTTGCGCAGCGCTCGCTGATTGAACAACAGGAACTTGAAGCGACGCCGCAATTACCTTTTGCAGCCTACCTCGATAATTATTATGCGCAATATCGCTGCTGTGTGAACAACTAACAACGCACGCACCTGCCCCAGGATTTCAATAAATGTTCGGGCAGGTTTTTATTGCCTTTACTTCTGCATCACCAGATTATTGAATAACACATCGTTGATCGCCGCCTGCTCACCGGTTTCTTCCGCGAGCAGGCGATTAATCTCGGTCAATGAATCCTGGCGCATCGCTTCTTTTCCCTCGACACTGGCCATGGCCTCGTCGGTCTGGCGACTGAACAACAACACCAGTGCATTGCGGATCAACGGCATGTGGTGATTGACCGCCTCTACGACCTTGGGGTCATCGACGCGCAAGGAAATATCCGCTTTGAGATATTTAATCTTGCCTACGCCGCCGTAATTCACCACAAATGCTGGCTTAAGTTCTATATAAGGCCCGCTGGCACCCCCACCGCCGCCAGCGGCAAAGACCGGAGAATGCCCCAGGTAAAAACTCACCAGCAACATCCATAACACATGCCTGGTCCGACAACCCATAGCAGTATTCATAACATCTCCCTACACCGTTCCGAATAAATGGAGGTATTGAACCCTCCGATAAATGGCCGGTCAACCCTTGGCTTTTCTGGCGTCTCGCTATACGCCGACAATCACATCCCATCAAACAGTCCACAGGCATCCGGCAATTGGCTGGCGCACCCGGAGACTTTTTGCGTACTATTGCTTCCATAACCTTAACGAAGGATTCACCATGTTGCCCAGTATTCGCCAGACAAATCTAATTATCTTCCTCGGCTGTGTTGGTTTAATGTTGATTGCCGCCTACATGGAGCACGTCATGGGGCTGGAACCCTGTCCGCTCTGTATTACCCAACGGGCCTTTGTAATTCTTGTGGGGCTCATTGCCCTGATTGCATTCCTCCATAACCCTGTCCGGATCGGCCGGCGCGTCTACGCTGTGCTGGGTATCCTTGCGGCAGTCATCGGCGGAGCTTTTTCGAGTCGCCAATTGTGGCTGCAAAGCTTGCCCGAAGATCAGGTCCCGGCGTGTGGCCCTGGTCTGTCTTATATGTTTGACGTTTATCCGTTCCTTCAGGCACTGGAGGTGTTGCTGCAAGGTGACGGTAATTGCGCAAAGGTGGACTGGTCCCTGTTTGGTATCAGCATTGCTGGCTGGACCCTGGTGGCGTTCATCGGCCTGGCATTGATCAATCTCTTTCAGGCCTGGCGGAAGGCTGATTAGGCTTGCCGTCAGCGGCGGGATAGCCTATCTTGACTCGCCTGATTTAAAAAATGGTTATTCAAGGAAATATCGCATGCTAGACAATTGTAAAAACGCCAAAGAGCTCTGGGGCGGCGTCAGCGAAATCATTGATCGCTGGCTGCAAGAGCGACAGGACATGCTAGTGCAATACTGTGCACTGAGCGGCCTTGAAGCCACCCCTGAAAACGAAGCCCTGCGCGGAGCGAAGTTGCGTACCCTGTGTCAGATCCTGGTGGACTATGTCTCAGCAGGCCACTTTGAAATTTACGATCAACTCATTAAAGAAGGTCGGCAGTTTGACGATACCGACGCATTGAAAGAAGCCGGCACACTTTTCTCTGTGGTCGATAAAACGACTGAGCAAATCCTCGACTTCAACGACAAATACCTGGAAACCGACGACCTCACTTCACTTGATGCCGATCTTTCGGAATTGGGCGAAACACTGGAAGTACGCTTCAGCGCCGAAGACCGCATGATTGCGGTACTGCACACATCACATAAAGACCTGGTCAGCTAATCCTGTTCTCACGGCACCGTTCCAGCAGGATTAACGCCCATAAAAAAACCCGCTTTTGACAGCGGGTTTTTTGTTAGCTCGTTGAATTTTTTACTCGGCGTCAGCCTTTTTCACTTCCAGCAATTCCACTTCAAACACCAGTACAGAGTTGGGTGGAATCGGGCCGTTGGCGCCAGGACCATATGCCAGGTCAGACGGGATAACCAATTCCCACTTGGAGCCTTGTGACATCAACTGCAGGCCTTCAGTCCAACCCGGGATAACACTGTTCAGGTCAAACGTAGCGGGCTCGTTACGTGAGTAAGAGCTATCGAATTCAGTACCGTCCAGCAACTTGCCGCTGTAGTGTACGGTCACAGTGTCGGTCGCCTTGGGCTTAACACCGGAACCTTCGGTGATCACGCGATATTGCAAACCGCTTTCAGTGGTGGTCACACCCTCTTTAGCTTTGTTTTCCTCAAGGAATGCCTTACCTTTCTCAGCATTCTCATCGGCGATTTTTTTCTGCTCTTCTTCACGCTTGGCCATGGCCTGTTCCTGGAAGGTCTGCATAACAGTCTGCATTTCTTCTTCCGTCAGACGGGACTCAACACCGTCACGCACATCGTTGAGTGCCAGCATGAAACTGTCCGGATCAACCACCAGACCGTTTTGCTTGAAGTTATTTGCCAGGTTGCGGGCAATGGTGTAGTTCACTTTCTGCTCGAGCGTGGTCAGCTCAACAGCTTTGGGTTCCTCAGCCTGTTTTTCACAACCGACCACCAGAACAACAGAAGACACTAAGCCCACAAGTAGTTTTTTGTTAATCATATGACACCTTAAATTTATTGATGTATTTGCTTCCTAATCTATCCAGCCAGGACATAAGGGCCGGTCGACCGATTAAATCCAACCCGGCAAATCCACTACTTCAGGGGCCAGAGAAGCCGCCAATGGTATACCAACTGGGAAGGATTGTGAGCCTCTTTTGCGGTTTTTTTGCTGAATTCTGCGGGTTTTGTGCGGAATCTGCGATGCAATCGGCGGGCAAGATGATGGTCCCTATGCTGGCCTCAGGATGAACCGGCGCAGTTCAGACTGTTATTTTTGCGCTTGGTTCGAACCCTTACCAGGATGCGCTATCAGAGATTCATATTTGGATTTGCTTTTATTTTCGCAGCTCGATGACCAGCATCCGGCTCAACCTTGGATGCGCGTACAAAAAATCAACACTTTTGTTCGTTAGCAGACATACACTTTTTTAAAAACCACGATTACAATGAGGCCGGTTCAAAAGCTCATCCTGATGTAAAAAGATAGTCGCCGTTTCAGCCTGATGTTCACGATAAGTTTGCATCTGGATTTGTCCATAAGATTGCATCATTCACTGTTACCACCCTTAAACCGATAGGACACCGTCATGGCCGCCAAAAAGACAACCTCAGTCTCGATTGCTGACATTGAAAAGCAGATTGCCAAAGTAAGTGCCGAGCTAGAAAAAGCGCGGGCACAAAAACTCAACGCCGCAGAAAAAGCACTTGCTGCCGCACAAAAGTCCGCAGCGGCATCAGCCAAAAAACTGGCTGACCTGCGTGGCAAGGCTGCAACGACTGCAGCGGCCAAGGCCCGTTTGCAGAAACTGAAAGCCGAGGCCGCCGCGCAAAATAAAACGCTGGTCGCCGCCCATGAGGTTGTCGCAGCACTGCGTGCCGAGAAAAAAAATGCAGCAGAGATGAGCAAAGCCGTGGCCAAGGCCACCAAATCGACTAAGGCAAAACCAGCCAGGACTGAAAAGAAAGCGGCAAAGAAAGTGACGGCGAAGCCCGCCACAGCAGCGAAAAAAGCAGCCACCAAAAAAGCTGAGGCACCGGCTGCAGTAACCAGCGCGCCCGCATCAACTGCCCCCGCCAAACCCAAAGCCACTAAAAAGGCCGCCGCAAAACCTGCAGCTAAAAAAGCGGCTCCGGTAGCAAACAAGCCGGCCGAGTCCGGCAAGGCGAGCGAAAAACCGGCCGCAGAACAACAAAAGCCTGCTGAAAAGAAAGCTGCCAAGCCCGCAAAAAAAGCACAGCGTAAGGCTGAGAAAAAAGCAGAGACCAAACCCGAAAACAACGCTGAGAAAAAGGCTGAGCCGAAAGTAGAGAAAAAGCCGGCAGCGACGACATCCAAGCCCGCTGAGCCAGCGCCGGTAAATACCGTGGTGACTGATACCCATGAGAAGCCGATTCCAAGCCACACCACCATCGGTATGATTGAGCCGCGCGATAATCCGCTTCCCAAAGCGACTCAGGTACCGGATGCGCCGACATCACCTACTCCGGCAAGCGGCAGCCTGTTTGAAAACGACGATAAGTTCTGATTGACGTAACGTGAGTTGCGGTGTCCGTTTGGACGGTAGCCAAGGTAATTTGTAATCCGCTTGTCATTAGGCCATGGGTTTCGAAACCCATGGCCTAACACCAAGCTCATATCGGGCAAAGGCTAATACTTACTTCTCATTTCTTCCAACAAATAAGCCAGTATCTCTTCAACCAAATTCTTTGGTACGCGAAGCGTGTTCAGATAATGTAATACGTTTTCCCCCAAGGCTAATGGCGTCGTTTCCGCAGGCCAATCGCCGGCCATCGCTTCCAGCCAATCCAATTCGACTTTTTCCGCCGCCAGTTCCGCCGATTTGATCGCCTGGCGACAGCTGCCGACCTGGTGATCCTCCGAAGCGTGCTGCTTGAGATCCCTGCGCAGTTGTCGCAATGGCGCAACGACAGCGCGATCCCATGATGCAATGCATTCATGCGCCTGCTCCAGACGCTCAGGCGTCAGCCGAATGTTTTGTGCGTCCAGCCAACAACTCCACAACACCATATTGGTGTTCGCCTGGAAGTCATCTTGCAAGCGCAAGCATACGTTCTCTACACCGGGGGCGGCGTAAAGCGCGAGGGCAAAATTCCATAGAGAAACCGTTGGGGGAGTCATATACATCTTCCGGATTCAAAATTGTCCTGATTTTCATTGGCCGAGCACATCGGTTGCGAAGCAGTCTGCTAGAATGCGCGCCATGATTCAATTACAAAACATCTCTCTACAACGCGGCAGCAAATTCCTGCTGGAATCCGCCGACCTGACCATTTTTCCGGGCCAGAAGATTGGCTTGATCGGTGCCAATGGCAGCGGTAAATCCACTCTTTTCCAGATGCTGCTGGGCAGGATCGCCAGCGACACCGGCAGTTGCGAGGTTCCCCGCCAATGGCGCATCGCGCACATGGCACAGGAAGTGGGTCATACACAGCGTTCGGCGCTGGATTATGTGCTGGATGGCGATACCGAACTGCGCCGCCTTGAAGGGGAGATCGCCGCCGCCGGGCAGGATGGCGACAAGCTCGCGCACCTGTACGGCGAGATGGAGCAGATCTTTGCCTATTCCGCACCGGCCCGCGCGCAACAATTATTGAGCGGCCTGGGATTTGCGCCGGGCGATGACACACGGCCGGTAAGCGATTTTTCCGGAGGCTGGCGTATCCGCCTCAACCTTGCCCAGGCGCTCATGTGTCCATCCGACCTGCTGTTGCTCGATGAGCCCACCAACCACCTGGATCTGGACGCAACCCTGTGGCTGGAACAATGGTTACAACGTTATCCCGGCACGTTGATTATCATCTCTCACGACCGGGATTTTCTCGACAACATCATTGATCGCACCGTGTGTATCGAGCGCAATAAACTCGACAACTACGCGGGCAACTATTCTGCTTTTGAACGGCAACGCGCCGAAAAACTCGCGCAACAACAGGTGAGTTTTGAGAAACAACAGGAACGCATTGCGCACATCGAAGACTTTATCCGCCGCTTCCGCGCCAAAGCCTCCAAGGCGCGTCAAGCGCAAAGCCGGATTAAAGAACTGGAGCGCATGGAAAAAATTGCACCAGCGCATATCGATTCGCCGTTTAGCTTTACCTTTACCTGCGCCGATAAAATGTCCACGCCACTGGTCCACATTGCGCGCGGTGAAATTGGTTATGGCGATAAGGCCGTCCTGCAAAAAGTCGAACTCAGTATCGTGCCGGAAACGCGCATCGGCTTGCTGGGGCCGAACGGTGCGGGGAAATCCAGCTTGATCAAAACCCTGGCTGGCAGCCTGCCGTTGCTGGCTGGCGAGCGAACCAACGGTGAGCATTTCAAGTTAGGTTATTTTGCCCAACATCAGCTGGAAGCGCTGGATATCAACGCGTCGGCGGCGCTGCATATCCAGCGCCTGTCGCCCCAGGCGCGCGAGCAGGAAGTGCGCAACTTCCTCGGCAGCTTCGATTTCCACGGAGAACGCGCGTTCGAACCTATCACGCATTTTTCCGGGGGTGAAAAAGCCCGCCTGGCGCTGGCGATCATCGCCTGGCAAAAGCCTAACGTACTACTGCTCGACGAACCGACCAACCATCTCGACCTGGAGATGCGCCAGGCATTGACCATGGCCTTGCAGGAATTTGAAGGCGCGGTCATTGTCGTGTCGCACGACCGCCATTTGTTGCGCAATACCGTGGATCAGTTTTTATTGGTGGCGGACGGCCGCGTCAGTGAATTTGACGGCGATCTGGAAGATTATTACCGCTGGCTTGCCCAACAAAAACAGGCGCTGGCCGGCGATACCAAACCGACAGATAACACACCCAAGGTAGACAAGAAAAACCTTCGCCAGCAATCTGCAGCGCAACGTCAGCAACTCAAGCCGCTGACCAATAAATTAAAGAATCTCGAAAGCCAAATGGAAAAATTGCAGCGGCGGCTGAGCGAGATTGAAACCCACCTCAGCGACACCGGCATCTACGATGACATTAACAAAAAACAGCTGCAAGAATTGTTGGCAGAGCAGGCAAGGCTGCAACCGCAACTGATGGAATGTGAGGAAAACTGGTTGTTGATCAGCGAGGAAATTGAGGCGGCCAGTTAGCAAAGGCGGCCGCCTCGTCAGCGTATTAAAATGGCATCTGCGCCAGATTCTGTTCGCGCATCTCCGTCCAATTATCTGGCGGCAACGCCGGTGCTGTGGCAGGTGCAGGCAGCGCTGGATGTTTCTTTTCCAGCAACTGCTGCATGTCGCGCAATACCGGATCATCTTCCGTTTCACTGGGGCACAAAAAGACTTGTTTGCGCCGCATTAACTCACCCAGGTATAAGCTGCTTGAATAGCGCACGATGGGCGCAGACAACACCAGCCCGGTGAGAATCGGCATCAGCCACCAGAAAAAAATCGGTGCGTAGATAAATGTCACTGCCCCCCAGGTCAAGGCCACCAGGGTTGTGCGCGACGTGCGCGCAATGGCTTCGCCCCACGGCAGCAAACGCCCTTCGCGCGCCTGCGCATCCCAATTAACCTTGAAGCCCAATATCACCGAGATAACAAAGTAGGCATGAAACGCCATCATGATCGGTGCAATCAGAATGGCAAACAAGGTTTCGATAAACGCGCCCTTGATGATTGCCCAGGTACCGCCAAAGGCTGCGTTGCGATGGGTGATTGCCACCACAATGCCCATAATCTTGGGCAGTAACAATAAAGTAATCGTCAAACTGATCAAGGCCACAATCAAACCGGTTTTGGCAATGGGCCAATCGGGAAATAACTGATATGCCTCGGTAAAATAGACGTTGCTGTTGATCGCGCGGATAACCGCATCGGCAGTGCTCAAGGCGAGCATGGCGAGCCAGATCAGTGATGAAATATAGGCAATGGCGCCCAATAAAAAATGCAATCGGCTGACGGAATGTAATCCGGCGATGTCGAGCAGACCGAGGTGCTGGATATTACCTTGCACCCAGCGGCGGTCCCGTTTGGCGTAGTCGATAATATTGCTGGGCACTTCTTCGTAACTGCCTTCCAGATCCGCGAGCAGAAACACGTCCCAACCAGCGCGGCGCAGCATCGCCGCCTCCACAAAATCATGGCTCAGGATATCCCCGCCGAAGGGCGCCTTGCCGGGCAAACTGGGCAGGCCGCAATAATCGATAAACGGGCGCACGCGGATGATCGCATTATGCCCCCAATAATTTGCGGCGTTGGTCTGCCAGAACGCCAGACCGGTGGCGAGCATGGGGCTGTAAAGCACTGCCGCAAATTGCACAAAGCGTCCGAAAAATGTGGTTTGCCGAACCGGAATCGGTATTGTCTGAATCAGGCCGGCGCGCGGATTGGCTTGCATCGCGCGGGTCATCTGCAATAAACAATCGCCGGTCATGATGCTGTCGGCATCGAGCACGATCATGTGTTCATAGTTGCTACCCCAGCGCTGACAAAAATCGGCGAGGTTGCCCACCTTACGCGCGGTATTTTTTTCCCGACGGCGATAAAAAATCTGCGCCGATAAATCGCCTAACCGCTCACGCAGCTGCTGCCAGGCATCGAGCTCAGCCTGTGCCACCTGGGGATCGGTGGTGTCACTTAAGAGATAGAAATCAAAGTGAGCCAGCTCGCCCGTTGCGGCCAATGAGCGAAAGCTCGCCTCGAAACCGGCGATCACCCGGCGTGTATCTTCGTTGTACACCGGCATGACAACGGCGGTGCGGGTCGTGATGGGTTGCCGGCGGTAGCGATCAAGGTCCATTTTTTTCAACGAGAGCGGATCGCGCTGCATCATCTGCAACACAAAACCACACACCGCACTCCAGAAAGAAATGGTGATCCAACCAAACGTAATTGAAAACAAACACAACAACACCGCTTCCAACGGCATCAAATTGTTAGCCGCGAGGATATTAAACATGATGGCCACGCCAGCGACGGTGGTGCCCAATACCAGCATAAAAAATACCGGGCGCCGCAGGGCTTCTCCCGGTAAACGAATGCTGTTTTCCGGTTGCAGGCGCGCATCCACTGGCAAGGCGCGCGCGTGCAGCTTACTGAATTGCATCGGGATACCAGACATAACTCCATACCTCCGTCAGGCGTTGGTCGCGCAGTTTGATAAACATGCGCATATCCACCAGGTTGTTACCTTCAGGTTCCAGTTTGAATGACACGCGCCAGGTTTTTTGGTCGGGCAAACGCATTACCATCAAGTCGGTAATGGTGCCGGAATTTTTTTGCAGCTCGGCTTCCAGCGGTACATCTGCGGACAGGTTTTCCAGTTCACCGCCGCGAAAATCAATCACAAATTGCCGTTTGCTGTGCGGTGGCGGGTTGCTCTGGCCAGGTACAGCGCCCCAACCGATGCGGGTGCGCAATACACGCGCGCCACCTTGCTCTGCCAGATGCTGATCGAAGCTGCGCAGACGGTAACTGAATTGTCGGGACTCGCCAGCCTTGAGCGCTTTTTCAGGGACCCAATACGCCACGATGTTATCGTTCACTTCGCTATCGGTGGGAATTTCCACTAACTCCACGCGGCCCTTGCCCCAGTCACCTTGCGGCATAACCCATAAGCTGGGGCGCAATTCGTAATCGGCTTCCATATCCAGGTAATGATTGAAGTCGCGGTCCCGTTGCAATAAACCAAAGCCGCGCGGGTTTTCATCGGCCAAAGAGGACACGCGCAACGCACGGTGATTACTCAGCGGGCGCCAGATCCATTCGCCATTAGCCGCCGCAACCAGCAAACCGTCCGAGTCGTGCACTTCCGGGCGGAAGTCATCCACAAAGCGCGTCGTATTTTCGCCGTGATGGAACATGCTGGTGAGCGGTGCGATACCCAGCTTCTTAATATCCTTGCGTGCAAACAAGCGCGCTTCCACAGCCATTTCGGTCGGCGCGCCGGGGGTCACTTCAAATCGATAGGCGCCCGTCACGGAGGGGCTGTCGAGCAAGGCATACAGCACCAGGCGAGTCTGGGTGGGTTCAGGTTTCAGCAGCCAGAATTCGCGAAACACCGGAAACTCTTCCCCGCTCGATTCCGCCGTATCAATGGCCAGGCCGCGAGCTGATAAACCGTATACCTGGCCTGGCCCGACCAGGCGGAAATAGGAAGCGCCCTGGAACACTAAAAATTCATCTTTGTATTCATTGGTATTGAGCGGGTAATGCACGCGAAATCCCGCAAAGCCGATATTTTCCGGTGCCTTACCTGCCAGAGCTTCGGCCTGACCGACGTAGTTAAAAAAATCCTGTTTGAATTTCAATGAAGGATCGCCTTCGCTGCTGGCCATGTGCAACACCACCGGCTCGCGGTATAAAAAGCCGGGGTGAAACAACTGGATTTCAAACAGGGATTCGCCGCGCCACAGTGAAGCTTCAGGACGAAAGTGGATCGACCGATACTGGTCGTATGTCATGTTGGCTAATTCATCGGGGATATTGGTTTCCACCGGTTTGAAATCATTTTGCGCAAGGGATTTCGCCCGCGCTTCGATGGCATTAAAGAGAGCGTTGGGTTCCTCATCAGCTACCCGGGGATCAGCAAGGGGAGTCGCCAGGGACATACTGGATGCCGACGTGGATTGCTGGGCCTGTGTACCTGGCGTGACGAAGTACAAGAGCGCCAGAAGCCAGGCGGTGCACGTAAAACGGTTTGGAAGCTTCCCGGTACGGGTGATGACATTACACATCATCCATTCAATCTCCTGCTGGATTTCTGTTGCCGATGGTGAACGCTACATTGGGGACATCAAAAGACTTCCCCGATAAAAAATGGTTTGCTGTCGTTTTTCATTGTGCGAGCTAACGAACAATTTCGCCGCCGCCGTTACCCCTGTCCGGACCCGCCGCGATAATTTACCTGCATAAATCACGCCGAGCACCAAGGTTATATAAATTCCCGATACCTGAGTCCTGAAGCAACTCGGCTCGTAAGGAGGTGCGGTAAGGGTTTATCATCGGGAGGAAAAACGTGTCACAGCCGTCACATTGCAGCCGCATTCGCGCTGCCTGGTCATGCCGGTGACTCACCATGAGTCACGCGCCATGCCATGATAAAACGACGCGCCACCAGCGACTGTTGGTTAACGCACCGTGGGCGCCCCCGGTCGCAGTGTTAAATTGAAAAAACGATGTGCACGTCCCTGGCGAGCAGCACCAGCTTGGTGCCTTTTTACCGGGCCAGCGGATGGTTTTCACAGCACGTGAATGCTTTTTGGCGCAACACACGATGAGGGCAAGGAGAAAACAATGATGAGTGTATGGAGAAAGTAACGATGAGTGTATGGCAACAAATATCCAGCACCATTGCGGCAGAATTTTCCGACATCAAAGACGTCACTGAAATTACGCGTATCAGCGTACGTTTATTGATGGCTGCGGTACTCGGCGGCATCCTCGGCTTTGAGCGGGAACAGCGTGGCAAGGCAGCGGGCATTCGCACCCATATGCTGGTCGCTATCGGCGCGGCACTTTTTGTGCTGATTCCCCAGGAAGCGGGCATCTCTGATGCCGAGCTGAGCCGGGTCGTCCAGGGTGTTATTGCCGGGATTGGCTTTCTCGGTGCGGGCGCAATCATTAAAGGCAGCGACGAAAAGCATCTTAAAGGTTTAACCACTGCGGCCGGTATCTGGCTGACCGCAGCCATCGGTGTCGCCGCCGGGCTGGGACGCGAGTCATCCGCTATCTTGTGTACCTTCCTCGCTCTGGCGGTGTTTTTGGTTATGCCGCGCATCCTGGCGTTGTTCGAGGAGCCGCCTAAACGCCATCCGCACAAAGAGGATTAAATCTCCGGCAGCCCGTGTGTGGCTGGTCAATTGCGGGGGTGCAGCTTTGTTGTCCTTCAATGCTGAAAAACTTATGTGAGAACCCGCACAGACCTTACCGCTGCCAATCCTCAGGCTAGGCTACGGCGAGGCTCGAACAGCCGATGCCTCTCACCGAGCAATGCGCAATTCCTTACAAATTACCCGGTGCATCTTTTGTGTAAAAGCGCTAGAGTTTTGTGCGTTGCCGTTCGTCTATTTACCCGTTGTTTTAACCTGTGCAAAACAACACTCACCATGGATTTCCGCAATAAAAAAGGAAGCGTGTGGCATGAAAGTACTGTTTCTTACCTCCAGCCCAGGCTACGGTCACACCCGTGCCGCTGAAGCGATTGACCTGGCCCTGCGCAATCGCTACCCGGATATCGAGACCCAATGCCTCGATGTCACCCATTTGCTTGATGAAGATGTCAGCGCCGCCGTTAAAGACGGTTACCTGCGCATGACCGCCGAGCACCCGGCGCTTTATCAGAAGCTTTACGACATGGATAAGGATCTTTACCGCCAACTGGCCGGTAAGACGCCGCCGGATAAAGAGCTGGTGGAGTTCCTGACCGAGCAACAACATCGCTGGTATCCCGACGTCAACGAACACTCCCTGTTCTCGTTCGCCAATTCATACAAGAATCTCGACAGCGCCTTGATCAACACGCTGATCAACGGCATCTGCTACCGGCCGCGCTTTCCTGCGGGGCGTTTGGTGCTGCAAGGTTTGCTGGGGTTGGTCTACAGCATCCTCGCGTCGCGGCTTAAGAATTATGTCACCAGCTATGGGCCCGACTTATTGGTCGCCACCCAGATGTACCCCAACGCCCTCCTCAGCCGCTCCATCCAGAAAGGCGTGGTAACACAACCCATTATTGGCGTACCCACCGACTACGGCGCCCACGGCGTCTGGGTCCGGGATACCACGCATCTGTACTGCGTCGGCCATGAGCGGGTTGCCCAGTCCCTGGTGGAGCAAGGTGTATCAGCGGGGCGCATCCAGGTGACCGGCATTCCACTGATGCCCGCGTTTGAAAACCCACCGTCCCAGGCCCGCGCACGCCAAAGCCTCGGCCTGGACGACCGGCCAACCATTTTGATTACCGGCGGCCAATGCGGTATCGGCACGCTGGATGCCGTGCGCCAACTGGTGCTGGATGAGAGCCGCCCCTATCGTGTGCTGGTGACTGCCAGCAACTCACTCGGTGGCCAGAGTGAGCTGGAATACCTGGCCCGCATCAACCCGGACCGATTCAGGTTGTATTCATGGACCAATGATATGGTCAGCCTGCTGCGCGCCGCCGACGTGGTGGTCGGTAAGCCCGGCGGACTCACCGTCAGTGAAACCCTCGCCTGTGGCCGACCGTTCATCGCCACCTGTTGCCTCGGCGGTCAGGAAGCGCACAACGTGCAATTCCTGAAAGAACACGGCGCTGGTTTACGCGTGGAGCTGCCCGATTTGCCCGGCGCCCTGCACACCCTGTTTGATAATCCGGATGAATTGCGCCAGATGAAAAAACGTGCGGAACAACAGGGCCATCGCTACGCCGCCAAAACGATCGTGACGCAGATTGAAAATCTGGAACGCGAAAAACGTATCGGCCGCTGGCAACGCCATTCAGCACAGGAATAGACAATGTCAGGGAACTGGTTTAATCGTATTATGACCTGGTACGACACCTTATGGCGCCGCCTGCACCGGGTAGAAAAAATTGATGAGCTGTTGAGCTTGTCTTACGAAGTTTACAAAGGCGAACGCAAGGCGATGAACGACGATACCTGGCTGGAGCCGGGCGACGCGCTGGCGATCCTGCACTTCAACCACGAATGCTTTAATGCCGGGAATAACCCGCGCGAATATGCACGCGGCGCCTTACGTTTTCGGCGGCTGCTGGTGAAATCGCTGAACCACCTGGCATCACGCATCAACAACGAAAAAAAGTTTAAAGACATTAAAGCGTTACACGGCGTGACCTGGATTGCGCCCCACGGAGAAAAAGTGGGCTTTATGATTGAACGCCTGCCCACCACCTGGGGCAACCGGATGCGCCAGTTTTATTTTCGGTTGTTACTTAAAGCGTTTTTTCCGACCTTGGCCGCACGCGAAAATGATCGTTTGCAACCCCATGCGTTCTGGTTAACTCGCAACAACTTGCTTAATTATTTTTCCGAGGAGTCTCACACTGATGAATTCCGAAATCGCAAAGCGCGTAACAGTGAATCCGGTGGTTTTGAATCCGAGCCAACCCCGGCAGTCCAGCTCGCCGACTATCCTTAAAAACCTCAAGCATGTGTCCGGCTACCTCCACAGTCCGCTGGTATGCCTGACCTTCGACGACGGCCCCGACCCGGTCTACACACCGGCCATCCTCGACCTGCTCGCGCTGCATAAAATCCGCGCGAGCTTTTTCGTACTCGGCGAAGCCGCCGAGCGTTTTCCTCGCCTCGTGGAACGCATGCTCAACGAAGGCCACACCGTCGGCAACCACACCTACAGCCACCGCCATCCCTGGATGATCTCCCCCAGCCGCGCAAAAGACGAGGTGGCACGCGGCTCCGAAGCGATCCAGAAAATCACCGGCCAGGCACCCCGCTGGTTCCGCCCGCCCCACGGCCGTTTACGCCGCGCCATGCTTAAGCAGGTGCAGGCGGAAAACATGACGACGGTGCTGTGGAGTCATAGCATTATTGATTGGGGGCCGATGGGGACGGAGACGGGTGTTGCGCAGCGGCTGCATGATATTAAGTTCGGGGATATTGTGTTGATGCATGATGGCCAGCGGCAACATAACCATCCGCATTTGATTGTGCAGCAATTGCCGAAGTTGGCGGAGTGGTTGGTGCAGCGGGGGATTACGGCGGTGACGTTGGATCAGGTGGCTTAGTTCTTTTGGTTGGTGTTTGGGTTGGTGTTTGGGTTGGAGTTGGTGTTTAGGTTGGTGGTGCCAAGGATTGGGTAGCGGTGTGCGAGACACGCCGTGAATACGTCCCTGTAGGC
>DATJLH010000214.1:0-14321 GCA_035490615.1 Cellvibrio sp. | reverse complement strand
CTCATGTACTGAATATCCACGTGGCTAGTCCCGAGGTTTACAGGCCCTAATCCTCAGTTAAACAGCCCCAAAAGAAAAAGCCCCCGATCATTCCTGATCGGGGGCTTTTTCTTTTGGGGTTTGGTGGAGCCGGGGGGATTTGAACCCCCGTCCGCCAGCACTCCATCCTCGGCTCTACATGTTTAGGTCCGTTTATTGATTTAACGCTTATCAGCCCAACAGGCAGGACGAAAAGCGCGATCCTGTAGAGTTTTAGCAGCGCGGCCCCAGGCAAGCTTTGCTGCGATCCAGTTCTGTATGACGGGCTTTAACGCGGTACTGGCACCTTGTTATAGACCGTTAGCAGCAATTAAGCTGCTAAAGCGTAAGAATCGTCGTTTGCGACTATTCAGTTACAGCTTTGGATTAACGTGATTGGCTGTCATCACGACATGCACCTCGGGCTTTGTTACCAGCGTCGAATCCTAATCGCCCCCGTTCGTTGTGTTCAGGCATATGACCTTTGCGGTCATATTTTGTTCACAACGAAGTGGCGGGCATTTTAGGGGGTTGAGGGAGAGATTGCCAGTGGAATTTGCGATGAATGGCGCGCCATTACCCACTATCACCCCACCACCGCCTCACACATCGCCTTCACATGCCGATGATCTGTCCCGCAGCAGCCACCAATAATCGATAGCTTACGCAGCTGTCTGGTCATTGCCTTATAACTCTGTCCCAACTCCTGCGGGTTGCCATCATCCAGTTCTGTACACTCATCGAGCTCCGCGTGACTTTTGCGCGAGGCATTGGCACGCAGGCCGCGGATGCGGTCAAGCCAGGGGCCTTCGTCGTTGAGAATATTTTCGAAGTGCGTGGGGTGCGCGCAATTGATTTGATAATAAACCGGATAGCCACCCGTCTCTCGATCGACGGTTTCGATGGCCTCGCGTAACGGCTGCCCAGATGGCAATGCACCGTCGGTTTCAACCGTAAACGAAATCGCAACAGGCATACCGTGGATCTTGGCGGCCAGTGTAATGCCGATGGCTTCTTCAACGTAGTTCAAGGTATAGGCTGTAACAATGTCCGCTTCGCTATTGGCGAAGGTACGCATTTGCGCACTGTGGTAATTGGCTGCTTCGTTGATTGTCATGCGCGTGTCCGCGATATAGCCGTCGCCGCGCGGGCCGATCACACCACCAATGACAATCGGTTGAATCTCGGCTTGCCATTCATCGCGCAATGTTGTCAGCAGGCTAATTGCCTGACGGTTAATTTCTTCAAGCTCAGTATTGCTGTAACCCAGGCGCGCCCCCCAATCTGCATTAGCTCGCCAGGTAGCGGTCTCAAGAATCAAGCCGGTACCGTGTTGACGCGCGATATCTGCATAGCGCGCGTAGTAATTTTTCAGCGAGGTTATCCCGCTCTCGTTGTTCAATAAGGTGAACGAGGCAAAGGCGGGCAGTTCGATACCTTCGTGAAAAATAAATGTGGTTTCCATTCCACCGTCGCATACCAGTAATGTGTTGTTTAGCTGTGGTAAGTTGTGTCGGTAACGTGCCATGATTTTCTCCTTAACGTACTGCAAAAATTATTCAGTGATTAATTGACGGGTCGCTGGCTCTTTGGGCTTGGTGACATCGCGCCCGAGTAGCAGGTCGCCGAGCCTCAGTGATGCGCCGTCATAAAAGCCATTCTCGGTAACAAATTCTTTCGGGTTCACAAAGGTGTCAAACAGCAAATCAAACATCGGCAGGTCGGAATAATTGTGCGAGTGAATGCCGCGTCCGTGGTGATACGAATGGCTTTCCGGGCGTTGCACAATGTAGCCAAGCCAGCGCGGTGTGCGCAGGTTGCTGTGTTGGAACACCGAGAGAAACATCGTGATATAAAGCACCATCACGGTTGCTTCGGGGGTGATGCCGACAATCACGGTCAGGCACAAACTGTTCAGGACGGTCCAGCCCAACATATCCAGTGGGCTAAACCAGAGTGCACCGTAGGTATCGAGTCGCTCGGCGCTGTGGTGCATCTGATGAAAATATTTCCATAAAAAATCATGGCGATGCATCGCCCGGTGCCACACGTAAACGCCTGCTTCATAAACCAGCAGCCCCACCAGTGCGCCGGCCCATGTGCCCAGCCAGGTCAAGTCGAACACTTGCCATTGGACAATGGTTTCGCCCCATACCAATGGCAAATAAGATGAGATAAAAAAGAACACCAGGAATGCGCTTAAGCCGCGCACACGCCACCAGGGGCTGTGGGGTAATCGCCGCGCCGGAAAAAGCGCTTCCACCACGATTAAAAGGGCGTAAAGTATGAACACCGTGATCGATATCGGATCACGTAAAAGGTCGAAGGGCGTAGGCATGTTTATGCTCCATCTTGATCAGATTATCCCTGGCTCCGAAGAACCAAAGCCGACAATAACGCTACCGCCTACATATCAGTGGGTCGGCGCTATTGATGTTAGTAATCTACTGCCAAACCCGTAACGACAATAAAGCCGTTTACGCAACAAACCGGACATTTCTGCCATGAACGAGCCCGCCAGACAGATTCGTATTGCTATCCTCGCCTTTCCCGATGCGACCGTCTCAACCATTTATGGCATGTACGATTTGTTTATGAGCGTGGGCCGCGACTGGGGTTTTCTGACATCGGGAGCGCCGGGGGAATCGCTGATTCAACCGGTCATTGTCGGCGCGCGCGACGGGAGTTTTATTACCGCTAACGGGATTGCACTCGATCCGCAATGTCATGCCGACGATTTCCCGCAGCCGGATGTCGTGTGCGTGCCCGATGCCTTTGTGCCGCCCGGTGCTGAATTGGCCGGCCGGTTTGAACCGGAGCTGCACTATCTGCGCACCCGGTATAACCAGGGCAGCATTATCGCGACGGCCTGTTCAGGCGCTTTATTGTTGGCAGAAGCGGGGCTGCTGGACGGATACGAAGCCACAACGCACTGGGGCTATTGCGATTATGTGCGCGAGCGATATCCCGCCATTCATTTATACCCGGAGCGTGCGCTGGTGGCGTCCGGGCAGGAGCAGCGTTTGATCATGGCGGGCGGTGGTACCAGCTGGCTTGATCTTGCGTTATTGCTGACGGCGCGATTGTGTGGGGTTGAAGAAGCCATGCGGGTCGCGCGGATTCATTTGATCGATTGGCACAGCGTGGGGCAGCAACCCTTCGCCCATCTTGCGCGTTCACGCCAGGCTGGTGACGCCGTCATTGCCGATTGCCAGGTGTGGATCGCGCAGAATTATCAACAGCCTGGACCCGTCGCCCGCATGGCACAGCGCAGTGGTTTAGCCGAGCGCTCTTTTAAACGACGTTTCCAACAAGCTACCGGCATGGCGCCTTTGGAATATGTGCATACCTTGCGTTTGGAGGAAGCAAAGCAAATGTTGGAAACCAGCGATTTGCCTGTTGAGGCGGTGGCCAACGAAGTGGGGTATGAAGATGCGGGTTTTTTCAGCCGCTTGTTTCGTCGGCAAGTCGGCATTACACCCTCGGCCTACCGTAAACGTTTTGGGGGTATGCGACAGGCGTTGGCAGAAGGTCGGGGTGTGAGATAAGTCGCTGGCTAAAGCAGAAAACTGACGCATACTTATATGGCGTGTGGCGAAACACACACATACAC
This sequence comes from Cellvibrio sp., assembly GCA_035490615.1. GTDB lineage: Bacteria > Pseudomonadota > Gammaproteobacteria > Pseudomonadales > Cellvibrionaceae > Cellvibrio. The sequence goes on along the minus strand of DATJLH010000214.1, from coordinate 10,690 downwards.
AGCTATCGCGCATATAACAAAATTTACAGCTTACCAGTGAAGCACGTCAGGAGCAGTTATGCTCGAACAAAAATCGCTGTTGTTGTTGATTAAACGCTATAAAAATCGTCACATTGATGATCGCACCTTCTATCAATCGCTCACGGAAATATTGACGGAGGAGATCGGTTGTAGCCGCGCCAGTTTATGGCTCTATTCGGATTTACTCCTGAACGAGATTGAAGCCATTGATCTTTATGATCGCGATAGAAATATCCATAGTGCGGGTGTGCGGTTATACGAAGAAAGCTTCCAGCCATACTTCGCCGCTATGCGGAGCGCGGGTTGTATAGATGCACCTGATGCACGGGAACATCCTGCTACGCGTTGTTTCAACGAGCGCTATTTCCTGCCTAACGATATTTATTCCTTGCTCGATATCGGCATCGTCTTTAATGGCCAATTGGTCGGTGTGTTTTGCTGTGAGCAGGTGGGCGAGGTTATGATCTGGCGCGCCGAACAAAAAGCCTACCTTGAACAAGCCGGTAAGCTCATTGCCTTTGCCTTAAAACCATTGCTGGTGCATAAATTTTCAGAATTGTTTTAAAGGCGTTGCTACACACTCAAATACTGCTGTACCAATCCATCATTTAATTCACTGATAGGCCCGGTTGCCACCACGCTGCCTTTTTCCATAATAAAAAAGTCATCGGCCACGCGGCGGGCAAATGGCAATTTTTGTTCAACCAATAAAACCGTTAAATTCAACTCACGATTCAGGCGCCGGATAACATCGCCGATATCGCGCACGATATTTGGCTGAATACCTTCGGTGGGTTCGTCGAGGATCAATAGTTTCGGGTCGAGCACCAGCGCGCGCCCAATCGCCAATTGTTGTTGCTGACCGCCAGACAGGTCGCCGCCGCGCCGGTATTTCATTTCCTTGAGTACGGGAAATAATTCGTAAATATGGGTGGGAATAAAGCGCGCTTTGTCTTTGCGGGCGCCGAGGGAAATCTTCAGGTTTTCTTCCACGGTCAGCAGCGGGAAAATTTCCCGACCTTGGGGCACGTAGCCAATACCGGCGCGGGCGCGCGCTTCGGTGGAGAGTTTGCTGATGTCCTGGTTGTCGAATTGCAGTTGGCCGTCGCGTATAGGCAGTAAACCGGTGATGCATTTCAGCAGGGTAGTTTTACCCACACCGTTGCGCCCGATCAGGCAGCCGCAGGTGCCTTGTTTCAGGTTGAGCGACAAATCCCACAGGATATGGCTTTGGCCGTAGTATTGATTAATGTGTTGGATGTGCAGCACGGCGTTCTCCACTTGCATGATTTTTTTCAAATACTTGTCGGATTACGAGGCTGCGCCTCTAATTCGACCTACCTTACTCCCCCAAATACACCTCAATTACTTTTGGGTCATTCTGTACCTGGTCCATGGTGCCTTCGGTTAACACTGAACCCTGGTGCAACACGGTTACTTTGCGCGCAATGGAACGCACAAATTTCATATCGTGTTCCACTACTATCACCGAATGATCTCCCGCGAGCGACACTAGCAATTCGGCGGTTTTTTCTGTCTCTTCACCGGTCATACCGGCCACAGGTTCATCCACCAATAACACGCGCGGGTTTTGCATCAACAGCATACCAATCTCGAGCCATTGTTTTTGACCGTGGGAGAGGGCACCGGCATTGTGGTGGCGCAAATCCGCCAGGCCAATCTGCACCAGGACTTCATCAATACGGTAGCGTTGGCTGCTGTTAAGTGATTGGGTTAAGGTCCACCACACCCGTTTATCCGCTGCGGTGGCGAGTTCGAGATTTTCATAAACCGTCAGTGCTTCAAAGATGGTCGGCTTTTGAAATTTCCGCCCGATGCCGCCGCGCGCAATCTGGTGTTCGGACAATTCGAGCAGATTAATTTGCTGACCAAAATAAACGCTACCGCTGTCCGGTTTGGTTTTGCCGGTAATCACATCCATCATCGTTGTTTTGCCCGCGCCATTAGGGCCGATGATGCAACGCAGTTCGCCTTCATCCACATACAGATTGAGATTGTTCAGCGCGCGAAAGCCATCGAAGCTGACGGTAACACCTTCCACATACAAAATGGGGCCGTGGGTGGTATCCAGCGGGGCGCCGAAGTTGGGGTCGCTTTGTCCGAGGGTGCGGCGCGCCTGGTTAAAAATATTCATCAGTGCGTCTCCTCCGCCGGTTTGAGTGTCGGTGTCTTGGGCGTGTTATCAGGTGTGTCATTGGGTGGGGTTTTGTTGGTGCGTTTAAACCGCGCCACCAAGCCGACCAAACCTTTGGGTAACACCAGTGTGACCAACACAAACAACGAACCCAACACAAATAACCAGGCTTCCGGTGACCAGGAGGTAAAAATAGTTTTGCCGTAATTGACGGCAAAGGCCCCGACAATCGCGCCGAACAAGGTACCGCGCCCGCCGGTTGCCACCCACACGACCAGTTCAATGGAATTCAACGGCGAAAATTCACCGGGATTGATAATGCCGACTTGCGGAACATAAAGTGCACCGGCAATACCCGCCAACACCGAGGAGAAAACAAATAACCAAAGCTTGTAGGATTCCACCTTGTAGCCACAAAACCGTGTGCGACTTTCGGCATCGCGAATCGAGACAATAATCCGCCCCATGCGCGAGGTCACAATGTAGCGGCACGCAAGATAAGCGAGGATCAACATCAACGCAGACATCACAAATAAACTCACCCGTGTACCGCTGGCGGTGATGGAAAAACCGAGGATATCTTTAAAGTCAGTCAAACCGTTGTTGCCACCAAAACCCATCTCGTTGCGGAAGAAGGCGAGCATCAAGGCATAGGTCAATGCTTGGGTGATAATCGCAAAATACACGCCGGTTACGCGGGAGCGAAATGCGAGCCAACCGAATACCAAAGCCAGCAACCCTGGAACGACCAGCACCATCAGCATGGCGAACCAGAACATATCGAAGCCTTGCCAATACCAGGGCAAAGCGTCCCAATTTAAAAACACCATAAAATCCGGTAATTCCGGGTTGCCGTATTGGCCCCGGTCACCGATTTGTCGCATCAGGTACATGCCCATGGCGTAGCCACCCAACGCAAAGAACGCACCGTGCCCCAGCGACAGGATGCCGGCATAACCCCAGATTAAATCTACCGAGAGTGCCAGCAGTGCGTAGCAGAGAAATTTACCGAGCAGGGTAACGGTGTAAGTGGACACGTGAAATATCGAATCGTGCGGCACCGCCAGATTCAGGATGGGGACAATCACCGCAGTCAGCGCAATCAGGCCGAGCACAATCATGCCGCCGCGATCGCTGAGTAATAAACGTTGAGTCAACATAAATCCGTTCTCAATTTTGGTAAGCGTTTTGTCGGTTCGGTAGAGGCATCAGAAAGTTTTAATCTGCTGCTGCGCGACCTTTTTGCGGGAATAGTCCCTTGGGCTTTTTCTGAATAAACAGAATGAGTAATACCAGTACCAATACTTTGGCCAACACCGCACCGGCATAAGGCTCCAGAAATTTATTGATGATGCCGAGCCCCATAGCGCCGACCAGCGTACCCCATAAATTACCCACACCACCAAAAACCACCACCATAAAGGAGTCGATGATATAAGCCTGGCCCAGGTTGGGGCCGACGTTGGTCAGCTGCGATAAAGCAACACCAGCGATACCCGCAATGCCGGAGCCCAGACCAAAGGTCAAGGCATCGACCCAGTTGGCGCGCACACCCACTGCGCGCGCCATGGAGCGGTTTTGCGACACCGCGCGAACTTTCAAACCGAGGGAGGTTTTTTTGAGGATCATCATCAACACAAAAAACACGACGAGGCCGAAAATCAAAATATAAAACCGGTTGTAAGTAATCGATAACACCGGATTAATTTCCATCGAACCACTCATCCAGTCCGGCAGGCTCACAGCGCGGTTTAGTGGCGAAAAAATACTGCGTGCTGCCTGTTGCAAGATCAAGCTGATGCCGAAGGTAGCGAGCAGGGTTTCCAGTGGGCGACCGTACAAAAAACGGATCACGCCGCGCTCAATAGCAATACCCACCAGACCGGCAACGACAAATGCTGCCGGTACAGCAATTAATAAACTGTAGGTAATCTGGTTGGGGAAAATTTGTTGTACAACCCAGGTCGTGTAAGCGCCGATCATCATCAGCTCGCCGTGGGCCATATTGATCACACCCATCACACCGAAGGTAATCGCCAGGCCAATGGCGGATAACAACAACACCGAGCCCAGGCTTAAGCCAAAGAAAACGTTCTCTCCGAAACGGTAGACCGCAATGCGGTCTTCAATAGCGTTGAGTGCTTGCTGAGCTTTAGTGCGTACTTGTTTATTGTCATCACTGGTGGCGAGCTCGGTTAGTTTGGTGCGTACTTCGGGTTCGAGCGAGCCGCTGAACAAGGCAATCGCGTCCAAGCGTGCGGAGGGATCTTCACTTTCAACATTAAACAGCGCGATAGCGATAGTAATAGCATCACGCACCTTGGCATCAGGTTCGGTGGATTGGCGGGTTTTCAATAATTCAACACTATCATCGTCAACACCATCGCTGATCAATTGTTTGACCGCGTTAAGTCGTATGTCGGGCTGCGCGTGATTGATATTTATCGCGGCCAGCAGGGTGCGCAACTGGCTGCGCATGCGATTGTTGATGGGAATACGTTTTAGTTTTTCAGCCGTATCAGCAGCGACGGCTTCGCCAGAAAGGGCATCGATAAATGCATCCTTACCGGAACTGATTGCCACTGTGGGTGGATTGCCCCGGTCAGCGTACAAATTACCTTGTTGTAAGGCTTCAATAACAGACGGTACGCGCTCGTCATTTACCATCGCCAGCGCTTTGATGGTCTGGCCACGTTTGGATAAGCTGCCCTTGGGCAATTCGTGCACCAGGGTTTCAAATTCAGTTGTCGCGGTAGATGTCGGCTTATCCGACTCAGTGTCAGTCTGCGCCATGGCGCTATGAGCCAGGCTGGTAAGCAGGCACAGGCCAAGCAAACTTTTCAGCAGCCACTGTAGGTTAGGCATAACACATTTCTCTTTTCTAAAGATGATTTGGTTTTTTAAAAGATGATCTGGTTCTAAAGTAATGCTGGCCTGTGTAAGCGACCGGATGTTTGATGTTTTTTTTGCAAGGCAAACCGGGTGTGATTTACCCTGCAAAAGAGTGATCGGGCTGGGTGTTATCCCGCAACGGCAATAACACCCGTGACCCATGATGACGCGAACTTATTGCACTGCAGCACCCAAACATTTTTTGGTTTTGGTGTTGTAGTTGCCGCACGCCAATTTAACCCAGTCAGAGGTTAAATCTTTGCTGCCGTCGAGGTAATCAGACCAGGCATCACCAGGAACCAGACCTTCGGTTTCCCATACGGTGAGGAACTGGCCATCTTCCTGAATTTCACCAATCAGCACCGGCTTGGTAATGTGGTGGTTGGGCAGCATCTTGCTGGTACCGCCAGTCAGGTTGGGCACTTCCACGCCGACAATCGCGTCGATCACTTTGTCGGTGTCAGTGGACTTGGCTTTTTCAACCGCTTTCACCCACATATTGAAACCAATGTAGTGTGCTTCCATCGGATCGTTGGTCACGCGCTTTGGATTTTTAATGAAGCTTTTCCATTGCTTGATAAACGCTTCGTTCGCAGGATTCTCCACGCTCATGAAGTAGTTCCAGGCAGCCAGGTGACCCACCAGTGGCTTGGTGTCGATACCGGAGAGTTCTTCTTCACCGACCGAGAAAGCGACTACAGGAATATCTTCAGCGGAAATTTTCTGGTTACCCAGTTCGCGGTAGAAAGGTACGTTAGCATCGCCGTTGATGGTGGACACCACGGCAGTTTTCTTGCCCGCTGAACCGAAGCGTTTGATGTCGGCCACGATGTTCTGCCAATCGGAGTGACCGAAGGGCGTGTAGTTGATCATAATGTCTTCATCTTTCACGCCTTTGGATTTCAAGTAGGCTTCCAGAATTTTGTTGGTGGTCCGTGGGTAAACGTAATCGGTACCGGCCAATACCCAACGTTTGACTTCAATGTCATTCATCAAGTAGTCAACTGCAGGAATGGCTTGCTGGTTTGGTGCCGCACCGGTATAGAACACGTTGCGTGAAGATTCTTCACCTTCATACTGCACCGGATAGAACAAAATGCCGTTCAGTTCTTCTATCACGGGCAATACGGATTTGCGTGATACTGAGGTCCAGCAACCGAAGATCGCGTCGACTTTTTCTTTCTCCAGTAACTCGCGGGTTTTTTCAGCGAACAGCGGCCAGTTGGATGCCGGGTCTACGACCACCGCTTCCAGTTTTTTGCCGAGCAAACCGCCTTTTTTGTTCTGCTCTTCGATCAGCATCAGCATGGTGTCTTTCAGCGTGGTCTCTGAAATCGCCATGGTGCCTGACAATGAATGCAATACACCGACTTTAATGGTGTCCGCTGCTTGCGCCGTCAGCGCGGTTACCGCCATGCCGCAGGCAATGCCTAATGCCCCGACGTGCTTCACTATTTTCTTCAGTTTCATGGGTCAAACTCCGTTGTGTCTGTTGTGGGTTAAAAACAACCATAAGCGTCTGGGAACGCAGGGTGACTCCTTGTTGGTGCTTGTGTCTTTGTTGGATCAGCGTTGAAATTTCCTCGTGAACTTTCACACTACTGACGTTTTTATTGACGACTGCTTCTTAACGGACAAATTTAATCATCGGGTTTATCGGATTACGCCTTCGGCTAATGCGACCTACATTTCGGATTTAATGCAACCTATTGCCGGATTACACCTGCGGCTAATGCGACCTACCTTTTTTGTCGGATTACGCTGCGCTAATCCGACCTACTTCTGTGTTGGATGCGTTGCATTGATCCGGTCTTGATTCTTTGCTTTTGTAGGTCGAATTAGGTGTGCGCAGCACACCGTAATCCGACACGGTTTCTAGACATCAGGCGTCTGCTGTTGCGCCTCATAAAGCATGTGCAAGGTAATTCGCCTGACTTCCGCCTTGCTCGCTTCAATGTGGGTCTTCAACAACAACTGCACATCTTCACTGCGCCGTTCAATGATCGTGCGCAAAATCTTTGCGTGTTCTTCGTAAGTCGCTTCAATACGAAAGCGTTTGGTGAAATCAATGCGCCGCACAATGCGCAAACGCTCGGTCAAGTCGTGATGGATGCGCGCCATCTCCAGGTTACCGGTGGCTTCAACCAACTGTTCATGAAAACGTTCATCCAATGCACACACGGTGGGGCCGTCTTCCAGGCGATCCTCTGGTGCTACCAGCCAGATGCGTTTTAAATCTTCCAGGTTCGGTGCCGGTTCCATCTCACACAAGCGCTTGACCGCTGCCATCTCCAACACAATGCGCACGTCGTACAGTTGCTCGAACTGGCGAAAGTCGAACGGCTTGACTTGCCAGCCGCTGCGAAACGACACCTCGACAAACCCTTCGCGCTGCAGGCGCGTTAGTGCCTCACGCACCGGTGTGCGGCTGGCTGTCATGCGCTCGGCCATTTCGTTTTCGCTGAAGCGGTCGCCGGGCAGCAAGCGGAAATTAAAAATATCCTGTTTAATCTGTTGATAAATTCGCTCCGTCAAATTCTGCCGAGGTTCGCTGGGTGTCTTGTCGTTCTTGATCAATTTCATATCTCTGTCGACGTCACGAAATTTACTCACGTAGGCCGGATTAGCGCAGCGTAATCCGACACCCAACTCCGAAAGAAAACCCATGTCGGATTACGCTGCGCTAATCCGACCTACGGGTCATACTTCTAAAACCAGTAACAAATCACCGGCACTAACTTGCTTGCCGGGCTCGCAATGAATTGCGCTGACTTTGGCGTTGCGGTCGGCGTAGATGGAGAACTCCATCTTCATGGCTTCCACAATTAACAAGGGTTGATCCGGTTCAACCAACTGGCCGGGTTCGACCAACAGTTTCCAGATGTTGCCGCTGATGTCGGCGGTGATCGCGTGGCCGTCGACTTCAATAGGGCCGCTGCTGATTTTGACTTGCAGTGCGGCATCCACTTGCGCGGCTTCATCTGCTTGCCACAGTACCACTTCTTTGGTGAAGGCTTCCTGCTGCTTGGCTTTGAAGGCGGCGATGCTCTCCGCGTTGTCTTCCAGAAATTGTTCGTGCTCGGCTAAACTGAAATCTTCTTCTTCGATGCGAATCGCAAGGCGACCTTCGCGGAAGGCTTCGCGTTGTGCTGTGAGTTCTTCTTCACTTACTTCGTAGTAGCGCACGCGGTCAAAGAATTTCAATAACCAGGGCTCGCCATTTTCAAATACCGGGTTCTTCAAAAATTTATTCCAGATAGGCAAGGTTCGGCCCACCAGCTGATAGCCGCCGGGGGAATCCATGCCGTAGATGCACATATAAACACCGCCGATGCCAACTGTGCCTTCGGCGGTATAGGTGCGGGCAGGGTTGTATTTTGAGGTCAATAAGCGGTGGCGTGGGTCGACTGGCACGGCGCAGGGCGCACCGAGATACACATCGCCCAGGCCCAACACCATGTAGCTGGTTTCGAACAAAATCTGGCGCACTTGCTCCACACTATCCAGGCCGTTGATGCGCCGCATAAATTCGGTGTTGCTCGGCAGCCAGGGCGCTTTATCGCGTACGGATTGACGGTAACGTGCAACCGCATCCAGCGTGGCGGAATCTTCAAATGCCATGGGCAAATACACCACGCGGCTCGGCACACTCATGGTGTCGACATCGGGCAATGTCGCTTCAATTTTTAACAGCGCTGCGACCAGGTCGCGTTGGTGAATAACGCGGCTATCGTAGTTGATTTGCAGCGAACGCACGCCCGGCGACAACTCAATCACGCCGTTAATGGGCGAGGTCTTTAAGGCTTCCATCAGCGCGTGCACGCGAAAACGTAACCGCAAGTCGAGGATGTTGGGGCCGTATTCCAGCAGAATATATTTATCACCCGCCTGGCGATAAGCCACAGCCGGGCGGCTGCCTTCTTCCGGCAATGCGGCGAGGATGCAGTGAGATAAATCGTGCGCCGGTTCGGTAACCGGCGTGTGTTGAATCTCCGGTTGTACCGCCAGCGCATCAATGGCGCGATCGGTGGCTAATTCCAAGGCTAACGCCGTATCAAAACTCAATCGTTTGAAACGAATTTTATCGCCCGGTTTGACCTGGCCGACTTTCCACAACTCTGCTTTCACAATCGTTACCGGACACACAAAGCCGCCGAGGCTGGGGCCGTCTTTGGTCAAAATCACCGGCATGTCGCCGGTAAAATTAATCGAGCCCACGGCGTATTCGGTATCGTGAATATTGGACGGGTGCAAACCGGCTTCGCCGCCATCGCTGCGTGTCCAGGTGGGTTTCGGGCCGTTCAAACGAATGCCTAACCGGTTGGAGTTGTAATGCACTTCCCATGCGGTGCTAAAAAACATGTCGATAGCATCGTCGGTGAAAAAATCCGGTGCGCCGTGAGGACCGTAAAGCACACCGATCTCCCACTCATTCGGATACGCCGGAATTAAACCGGCCGGTGCTGCGCCAGGCTCATACACCGGAGCCGGTGTTGTGCAGGCTGCAATGCTCGGGTTGCTGATGGGCAACATATCGGTCGCGCGCAATGTCCGGCCTGCGTGGCCACCAAACTGTCCCAACGCAAAGGTCGAGCGGCTGCCGAGATAAACCGGCACATCAAAACCGTTGCGCACGGCAAGGTAGGCGCGGCAACCATTTTCGGCTTTACCGACGTCCAATACCTGGCCAGCTTTCACTGCAATGGGTGACCAGAATTGAATAAGTTCGCCATCCAGTTTTGCGGGCGATGTTGCGCCGGTCAGGGCGATCACGGTATCAGTGTGGAAACGCAACCTGGGACCGATGATCGTGAACTCCAAACCAGCGGCGCTTTCATGGTTGCCGACAATGCGGTTGGCCAAACGGAACGCGTAATCATCCATGGGGCCTGAAGGCGGTACGCCAATACTCCAGTAACCGCTGCGGCCGGGATAATCCTGCACACTGGTGTAGGTGCCCGGTTGCAGCACTTCAACCACCGGCGCGCGGTAAACAAAACTGGCGAGTTTGTTGGTGGCCACATCGCCTTTGCCAAAAAAATCCGAGCTGACAATCTGGCGCAAGTAATCCAGGTTGGTGGCAATGCCGCACACGCGGGTTTCATTCAATGCCGCAATCATTTTTTGAATCGCATCGGCGCGGTCGCTGCCGTGCACAATGATCTTGGCAATCATCGGATCGTAATAGGGCGATACTTCGGTGCCGGTAGCAACCCAGGTATCGATGCGCGCGTTTTTGGAAAAATGCACATCGGTAAGCACACCGGGTGACGGCTGGAAATCGCGTACCGGATCTTCCGCATAAAAGCGCACTTCGATAGCCGCACCTTTTGGCGTGATCTCAATATCAAGGTTCGGCGCTTCATCGGCAGCGGTGAGGATCATCCACTCCACCAGATCAACGCCGGTACAGGCTTCGGTGATAGGGTGCTCAACCTGCAAACGGGTATTCACTTCAAGGAAATAAAATGCATCGCGGGCGGCATCGTAGATATATTCCACGGTTCCGGCAGAACGATAATTGACGGCTTCACCTAAGCTCTTCGAGGCCGCCAATAATTTTTCGCGTGTGGCGGCGGGGAGGTTGGGTGCGGGTGTTTCTTCTACCACTTTCTGGTTGCG
>DATJLH010000213.1:0-69115 GCA_035490615.1 Cellvibrio sp. | reverse complement strand
GTTTAATATCACTTAAACCGGTATCGTTGCTGATTGGTTTTGATCCTTCGCGCACCATCTTCATGCCGTTGTAGTCGATGGGATTGTGGCTGGCGGTAATGACGATGCCACCGTCAGTTTTCAGATGACTGGTGGCAAAGTAAATTTCTTCCGTACCGCACATGCCTATATCGATAACATCCACACCTTCATCGCGCAAACCGTTACTCAACGCATTTTTTAACGCATTACTGGTCAAGCGCACGTCGCCCCCTACTACAACCGTTTCAGGGCGTAAAAAAACCGCATAGGCACGGCCGATGCGGTAGACGATATCCTCGTTTAATTCTTCACCCAATTTGCCGCGAATGTCGTAGGCTTTAAAGCAAGTCAATGTCATGTCGATTTTTTCCATTCTTACACTGAAACAATGTGCCGGCGAAAACACTACCGACATTTTAAAATTCTGCGAAGCACCATAGCTGCGCATTCTTACGGTTTGTTGACATCTTGCGATGCAAACACAATGTGGATGTCAGGAAGGTTTTCCGCCTTTCACCAAATTCAGCATAGCTTCCAATACTTCTTCGATAGTCATCTGTGTGCTATCCAACAATATCGCATCAGCTGCCGGTTTTAATGGCGAAACTGTGCGTTTGCTATCACGTTCATCACGTTCCTGAATATCTTTTATCAAGGCGTTGATGTCGACAGACTCACCTTTTTCGACGAGTTGTTTATAGCGTCGCTGCGCGCGCGCCTCGGCGCTGGCGGTTAAAAATATTTTAATATCTGCATCAGGAAAAACCGTTGTGCCCATATCGCGGCCATCGGCCACCAAGCCGGGCAACTGACGAAAATCCCGTTGACGTTTCAGCAAGGCTTCACGCACGCCGGGATAAGCCGCAACGACAGATGCGTTCATGCTGATAATTTCACTGCGAATCGCACGGGTAACATCTTCATCACTTAATAAAATACGGGTGTGCTCAGCAGTAATATCAAAACGGACATCAAGTTGCGCCGCCACTTTTTCCACTTGTTGTTCATCCTGAATATTGACGCCCTGCTTGAGCGCTGCCAGTGCAACCAATCGGTAAAGTGCTCCACTATCGAGCAAATGGAAACCGATTTTTTTGGCGAGTAATTGACTTAATGTGCCCTTGCCCGAACCACTGGGACCATCAATCGTGATAACGGTAGGTGTGCCATGAGTAGCCAAATCCAGATTCCTTACATCCAATTAAACATTCAGTGAACGGTTGATGTTCTCGCACACGGTAACAGGGTCTATGGCTTGAGTGATCGGTCGTCCAATCACCAGATAGCTGCTACCGGCCTGCACCGCTTCTGTGGGGGTCAGTGTGCGACGCTGATCATCTTTGGGTGAATCCGCTAAACGAATGCCTGGGGTCACCAGACAAAATTCGTTACCCAGGACGTTACGCAAATCCCGTGCCTCCTGCGCAGAACAAACGATGCCATCCAACCCGCAGGCTTGCGTCAGGCGTGCCAGGCGCGCCACCTGCTGTTGCGCAGAATCCTGAATGCCCACCGCCTGCAAATCGGTGTCATCGAGACTGGTCAATACTGTGACACCGATCAACAAGGGACGTGGGCCCGATACCTGTTCCAGGATGTCCCGGCAGGCAATCATCATACGCTCACCGCCTGACGCATGCACATTAACCATCCAGACGCCGAGATTGGCTGCCGCTTTAACCGCTTTGGCGGTGGTGTTGGGAATATCGTGAAACTTCAGGTCAAGGAAGACCTCGAAGCCCATGGCCATCAGGTCTTCAACAATCTTGGGGCCAGTACTGGTAAACAGCTCTTTGCCGACTTTCAATCGACAGGCCTGGGGAGATAAGCGTCTGGCCAGCGCCAGACAGTCGTCGGCATTATCAAAATCCATAGCGACAATTATTCGCGGCCCTTGCACTTGTATCATCACCACCTCACCTTTCGCATGCGATAAAAAAAGCCCGATCCTTGCGGATTCGGGCCGTCATTAAAGCAAATCTTAAGGGTTTTCGCAGCAACTCTCGCTGTCAGATGTTACTGGAGGCGAAGATTATCGCGGTTCGCATCCAAAATCGCGACGCCAATACCTTTCACTTCCAGCAGTTGCTCTACCGATGTAAATCCACCGTTAGCATCACGCCAGGCGATAATCGCTTCTGCCTTTTTAACACCAATCCCTTTAAGGGTTGATAAGGTATCAACATCTGCAGTATTGATATTGACAGCCTGTTGTAACTGAGAAGCTTCCTGCGCGGGTTGAGCAGGTTTATTTTCTACAGCCAAGGCAAAAGAGGACGAGAGGAGAACAAGCGCAGTAGCAAAAACACAAGAGATAAACGCTTTCATAGGAAAAATCCTTTTCTATTAATAGATGATTGGAGTATGCATGCGATTCCTGCATGCGGCGCGTAGGTTATAAAGCACACGGCGTTGTGACCAGAGGAGATCACTGAAAGTTATGTAGGAGATATCTTACAAAAGTGCTGCCGCCATCGCATGCGATGGCGGCAGTCAGGCAGGGTTTACCGCAATAATTTGCTCAGATCACGCGCATCCCAATGTGGGAAATGTTTACGGATCAGCGCATTTAACTCCAACTCAAACTCGCTGTAATTCACCGCCGTTGTTGCCGTCGCTTCGAGACGGTCAATCACCATACCGGCGCCTACTGTGAGGTTAGTCAGACGATCAATAACAATAAAAGCACCCGTAGCACGATTCACCGGGTATTGATCAACAATGACGGCCTGGTTTAAGGAAATATCTACCACGGCAATATCATTGAGTTGCAGGTTGTCCACATGGGTATGTTCCTGCGTATTGACGTCGACGCGATAATCAATCTTCTCAACGCTGCCACTCACCACTTTGCTGGCGAACTTAAACAAATACTCCGTATGTGTACGGCAGGTTTTTTCATTCATCCATACCACATGGGCTTTGAGATGATTGGTTTGCGGTACCTCATCTTTCGCCAACACAATCATATCGCCGCGACTGATGTCGATTTCATCTTCAAGCGTCAGCGTAATAGCCTGACCGGCGAAAGCTTCCGTCAAATCACCGTCGTAGGTCACAATCGCTTTAACCTTGCTGGTCTTGCCGGAGGGCAGCGCTTTAATTGCATCACCCACACGCACTACGCCAGATGCCACGTTGCCACAGAAACCACGGAAGTTAAGATTGGGACGATTAACGTACTGCACCGGAAAACGAAAATCATCAAAATTTTTATCCGCTGATACCGGAACGGTTTCAAGGATTTCCATCAAGGTCTGCCCTTTGTACCAGGGCGATTTTTCCGAGCGATTAACAACGTTATCGCCCTCAAGGGCAGATATAGGTACAAAGCTGATTCCGCTCATACCGAGCTTTTCAGCAAATACCAGATAATCTGCTTTGATCTTTTCAAATACTGACTCACTGAAATCCAGCAAATCCATCTTGTTGATCGCCACTACAATGTGGCGGATACCCAACAACGATGCGATGTAACTGTGACGACGCGTTTGCGTCATCACACCGTGACGCGCATCAATCAAAATAATTGCCAGATCACAGGTGGACGCACCGGTAGCCATATTGCGTGTGTACTGCTCGTGTCCCGGTGTGTCGGCGATAATAAATTTGCGTTTAGCGGTGGAAAAATACCGGTAAGCCACATCAATGGTAATGCCCTGCTCGCGCTCAGCTTGCAAACCATCGACCAGCAACGCCAGGTCAATTTTTTCACCCGTTGTGCCGTGCTTGGTACTATCGGAACGCACTGCTTCCAACTGATCTTCATAAATCATCTTGGAGTCATGCAACAAGCGTCCGATCAAGGTACTTTTACCATCGTCCACGCTTCCGCACGTCAAAAAGCGCAACAGCTCTTTTTGTTCATGCTGCGCAAGATAAGCGTCGATATCCGTTGCAATTAAATCTGATTGGTGTGACATATTGGGTCTCTAGTTGCTAGTCGTGAGTAACTAGTTGTTTATCCGTTAAATGTGAGTGAGCGATGCTTTGGTTTATACGACCAGAACCACATTTCGCCTGATGTTAGAAATATCCTTCCTGTTTTTTCTTTTCCATCGAGCCTGAGCTATCGTGGTCGATAACACGGCCCTGACGTTCAGAGGTGGTGGTTAACAGCATTTCCTGGATAATTTCTGGCAATGTGGCCGCTTCGGATTCCACCGCACCGGTCAAGGGGTAACAACCGAGGGTGCGGAAGCGGACCATCTTCTCTTCCACTTTGTCATCCGGGCCAATTGGCATGCGATCATCGTCTACCATGATCAATGTTCCATCACGTCTGACGACCGGACGCTTGGCCGCAAAGTACAGCGGTACAATGGGGATATTTTCCAAGTGGATATATTGCCAGATGTCGAGTTCTGTCCAGTTGGATAAGGGGAATACACGAATGCTTTCGCCCTTGTCGACGCGGCCGTTGTAGATATCCCACAACTCCGGGCGCTGGTTTTTCGGGTCCCAGCGATGATTTTTATCGCGGAAGGAATAGACGCGCTCTTTTGCGCGGGATTTCTCCTCATCACGACGCGCACCGCCGAAGGCTGCATCGAAGCCGTATTTATTCAGCGCCTGCTTGAGGCTTTGGGTTTTCATAATGTCCGTGTGTTTGGCACTGCCGTGGACGAACGGGCTGATGCCCATCTCAACGCCTTCCTGGTTGATGTGCACAATCAAATCCCAACCCAGCTCTTTAACACGCTTATCGCGAAACTCGATCATTTCGCGGAATTTCCACGTGGTATCAACGTGCATCAGGGGAAATGGCGGTTTACCCGGATGAAAGGCTTTCATCGTCAGGTGCATCATCACCGCCGAGTCCTTACCCACGGAATACAGCATAACCGGCTTATCAAATTCCGCCGCGACTTCGCGAATGATGTGGATGCTTTCCGCTTCCAGTTGTTTCAAGTGAGTCAGGTTGTAGTTGGACATTAACGACTACCAAATAAAAAGTGATTATTAACAGGCAATAGGCTTCGCTGGCTGCGAATTATAAATAACCGTTTACCAATTGCTAACGATTAATTACTTCTATGTTTATGCCGGTTTGTTTGACTGCCGTGGCTCATATCACGGCGTGTCTCCCGTAGCCTCAGCGCCAGGGGCTGGTACGTCATCCACTTGCTGGCGACTCTCTCGGTCAGGCTCGCCTTTGTTGGCCAGCATCCTGGTGAAACGATCCCGTGCCGTTTTTGCCCGGGTAAACACGTCGAGGAGATACTCGCTGTTTTCCTGCTCGATTCCAGTGCGCAATCGCATCAGATTGTCGATATATAAATCCAGCGCGTGTAGCACACTGGTTTTGTTAGCGCGCATGATGTCGTGCCACATAACCGGATCACTGGACGCAATGCGGGTAAAATCGCGGAAACCACCAGCAGCGTAACGAAAGATATTTGGGTTACCTATGTCTTGCGCGAGTGTATCAACCAGCGAATAGGCAATGGCGTGTGGCAGATGGCTGGTAGCGGCGAGCACGTCATCATGCTCTGCTACGGTCATACTTAACACCTCGGCCCCTACGGCCTGCCACATACGCGTAACCACATCGAGATGTTGTGCACCTGTCGTCTCCAGCGGCGTGAGGATGACCCGGTGCTTTTCATACAAATCCGGATTCGCCGCTGTCACACCACTCTTCTCCGAGCCCGCAATCGGATGCCCCAACACCAGTTGGGGCGGCACTTGGCCATACACCGTTTCCGCTGCTTGCTGAACACTTCCTTTGACACTGGCACCATCGGTAACCGTGACCGAAGACGGCACCGTAGACTTCACGGTTTGCAATACCGATGCAACCGACAGCGTTGGCACGGCGATAAAAATAACATCTCCTTCACCCAACTCGCTCGCCACATCCGCAAGTTCGACGTATGCACGATCAACCACACCCAGGGCTACCGCCTCTTCGCAGATTTCCTGGCGACGGGCAATACCAATGACTTCCTTGCAGGCGCCACGCGCTTTCAAACCGGTCGCCAAACTGCCGCCGATCAGACCAATGCCGATCACGACGAGTTTATTAATGCCTTGCCAGTCAGAAGTCGAAGAGAGAGTCATAACGGAATCAAAGAACGGCTTTGGGGTAAGAGCCCAGCAATTTCAAATCTGCAGCGCGTTGCGCCACTTCCTTGAGCACCTTGCTGATCAGGGGATCGTCAACATGACCGACAAAGTCGATGAAGAACACATAGGTCCAGGCACCGGTGCGCGACGGACGGGTTTCCACCCGCGTAAGGTCAATATTGTGACGATGAAAGGGTTCGAGCAAATTATGCAAAGCGCCCGGTTCGTTACGCATGGCCACAACAACAGAGGTTTTATCAACACCACTGGCGGGAACCGCCTGGGTTCCGATAATCAGAAAACGTGTGGAGTTATCCGGTTGATCTTCAATTTTTTCTGCCAGCACCGTCAGGCCATATAGCTCTGCCGCCATGCTACCGGCGATAGCGGCCGCATTCCATTCGCCCTTCAGCCGTTTTGCCGCTTCGGCATTACTGTTTACTGCAATGCGCTCGGCCTTGGGATAGTGCGCATCCAGCCATTTGCGGCATTGCGCCAGCGATTGGGAGTGCGAATAAATTCGGCTGATGCTACCAATATTGGTCACGTCAGATACCAATAAATTCTGGTGAATACGCAGCTCCACCTCACCACAAATTTTCAGGTTGGAGCCCATAAAATTGTCAAGGGTGTGGTTCACTACACCTTCAGTGGAATTTTCCACCGGCACCACGCCGTAATTCACCGCACCGGCTTCCACTTCACGAAAGACTTCATCAATCGCCGAAAAGGGTAAGGCCACGGCGGAATGACCAAAATGCTTCAAGGCTGCCTGTTGGGTGAAGGTGCCTTCTGGACCAAGGTAAGCCACCTTGATCGGATTCTCCAGCGCAAGACACGCCGACATAATCTCGCGAAACAGCCGCGCAATTTCTTCGTTGCTCAACGGCCCGGTGTTGCGCTCCATGGCTTTGCGCAACACTTGTGCTTCACGCTCGGGGCGATAAAAGAGCACTTGGGCTTCCGGAGGTAAAGTGGCTTTTTTAACTTCTGCCACTTCTTGGGCACACTTCGCGCGAGCGGAAATCAAACGACCGATTTCATCATCAATCGCATCAATTTCATTACGCAAAGCCAGGAGTTTTTGCTCTTCGGTCTGTTCAGCTGACATGATTAATTACAGCGTGTTAAGTTGAAAAGAGAGATGAATAAAAACGCAGCCGGAACCTTCCAGGCTGCGTCACTTTTATTCATCATTTTTACTCATCATTGTCCGGTGAGTCTGCTACATCGTCATCGGTCTGCAGATCATCAGGCACTTCGTCATCAGCGGATGATTCGGCGGTAGCCGGCGCACGATTTGCATTTTCGTCCGCGCTTTCTTCGATGCGCTCCAGACCCTGCATACGCTCGCCGGTTTTGAGCTTGATCAGGCGAACACCCTGCGTGTTACGACTTAACAGCGACACTTCATCGACACGCGTGCGCACCATGGTGCCCTGGTCTGAGATCAACATAATCTCTTCGCCATCAAATACCTGTACCGCACCAACCAATTGGCCGTTGCGCTCGGTGGTTTGCATGCCGATAACACCCTGCGAGCCGCGACCTTTTGCGGGGAACTCACCCACATCGGTACGCTTGCCGTAGCCGTGTTCGCTCACCGTCAATACCTGGCCATTCTCCATGGGAATCACCATGCCGATAACTCGCTGGCCTTCCGCCAGGCGGATACCGCGCACACCGCGCGAGGTCCGTCCCATCGCGCGAACCTGCTCTTCACGGAAGCGTGCAGCCTTACCGCTGCTGGAGAACAGGATGACATCACAGGAACCATTGGTGATAGCGGTACCCACCAGCGTATCGCCTTCGTCCAGCTCAATCGCTCGCAAGCCAACACTGCGCGGACGAGAGAATTGGGTCAATGCCGTTTTCTTGACGGTGCCGTTAGCGGTGGCCATAAAGATAAAGTGGTCATCATCATAGGTTTTAACCGGCAGGATAGAGGTGATGCGCTCGCCCTCTTCCAGCGGCAACAGATTCACGACCGGGCGACCGCGGGATTGGCGCCCGGCTACCGGAATCATGTAAACCTTGAGCCAGTACACCTTACCGGCATTGGTGAAACACAAAATCGTATCGTGGGTACTGGCGATCAGCAGATGCTCGATAAAGTCTTCATCTTTAACGGCTGTGGCAGATTTACCCATACCGCCGCGACGCTGCGCCTGGTAATCATCCAGCGGCTGACTCTTCGCGTAACCGCCGTGAGAAATCGTCACCACGCGATCTTCTTCGTTAATCAAATCTTCCGTGGTCAGGTCCAGCGTAGAAGCAACAATTTCTGTGCGACGCGCATCACCATAGTCCGCAATCACCTGCTCAAGCTCTTCGCGGATAACCGCCATCAGGCGTACCGCGTTACCCAGAATTTCGAGATACCCGGCAATTTGCACCAGTTTTTCATCGTATTCAGCGAGCAGCTTGTCGTGCTCCATGCCCGTCAAACGGTGCAAGCGCAACTCGAGGATTGCCTGGGCCTGGGCGGCAGATAAAAAGTATTTACCATCGCGCACGCCGAACTCTTCACCCAAATCTTCCGGGCGACAGGCATCTTCACCGGCACGCTCAAGGAAGGGAGCCATTTCGCGCGCATCCCAACCGCGCGCCATCAGGCCGTCTTTCGCTTCCGCCGGACTGGGTGAGCGTTTAATCAGATCAATGACTTCATCGATATTGGCAATGGCAACCGCCAGGCCCTCAAGGATATGGCCGCGTTCACGGGCCTTGCGTAACAGATAAACCGTCCGGCGGGTAACCACTTCGCGACGGTGGCGAATAAAGGCATCGATCAGGTCCCACAGATTAAGAATCTTGGGCTGGCCGTCATCCAGGGCGACCATGTTGATACCAAACACATTCTGCAATTGTGTTTGTGCATACAGGTTGTTCAACAACACGTCAGCAGATTCGGTGCGTTTGACTTCAATGACGATGCGCAAACCGTCCTTGTCTGATTCGTCGCGCAGTTCGCTGATGCCTTCAATTTTCTTTTCTTTAACCAGCTCAGCAATACGCTCAATCAGGCGTGCCTTGTTTAACTGGTAAGGGATCTCGGTCACGATGATGGTTTCGCGACCGGTTTTTTCATCGACTTCAATATTCGCTTTGGCGCGCACATAAATCCGACCGCGCCCCGTGCGGTAGGCTTCCACAATACCCGCACGACCATTGATGATGGCACCAGTGGGGAAGTCGGGGCCCGGGATATACTCCATCAGTTCATCGACGGTAATATCCGGGTTATCGATCATCGCCAGACAGCCCTGCACCACTTCTTTCAGGTTATGCGGGGGAATATTGGTGGCCATGCCCACGGCGATACCCGAGGAACCATTGACCAGCAAATTGGGAATACGGGTAGGTAAAACGACGGGAATTTGTTCAGAGCCATCGTAGTTAGGCGCAAAGTCGACCGTTTCTTTGTCGAGATCCGCCAGGAGGTCATGGGCCAGCTTGGCCATGCGGATTTCGGTATAACGCATGGCCGCTGCGTTATCACCATCAATCGAACCGAAGTTACCCTGGCCATCAACCAGCATGTAGCGCAATGAGAACGGCTGGGCCATACGCACGATGGTGTCGTAGACCGCAGAGTCACCGTGGGGGTGATATTTACCGATTACGTCACCCACAACACGCGCTGACTTCTTGTAGGGCTTGTTCCAATCGTTGTTCAACTCGCTCATGGCAAAGAGCACACGACGATGCACCGGTTTTAGACCATCGCGCACATCCGGCAACGCCCGGCCCACAATAACGCTCATGGCGTAATCGAGATAGGACTGCTTGAGCTCGTCTTCGATATTTACGGGTAAAACTTCTTTTGCAAATTCGCCCATGGGTTTACAGCATTCCTTATTATGGTGACTGCTTGGGTTAATTGATCATTAATTCGGCATTAGCGAATGCCCAACCGGCTTTTAACGACACACTGAAGGGCCTCTTTAAAAACGGGTTTGGCTGCCACAGAAAGGCGGGAATACTACCACAAAATCAATTCGATAGGCATTTTTTAGGCCAGCTCGTCGAGCGCCTGAACATTCGCTGATCAATCCCCGTCACACGCCGCTCCTTGCACGGCGGATCACTGCCCATCAACACACTTTGCGTTATACTGCGCGGCTCTCAATCACGGGATGATTTGACCCAGGAAAGCCCATGCCTGCACCAGAAAGCATTCGTTTATTGATCAAAGCGCGGTGGATTGTCCCGGTTGTGCCGGAGAATCGCGTGCTTGAAAATTGCGCAGTGGCCGTTCATAACGGCGCTATCATTGCGATTGTTCCCCAGGATGAAGCCGACAAACGCTTCAACCCTGAACAAACCATCAATCTCACCAATCATCTGGTCATTCCCGGTCTTATTAATGCCCATGGCCACGCGGCGATGAGCCTGTTGCGCGGTTTCGCAGATGACAAACCGCTGCGCGATTGGCTCAACAACCATATCTGGCCCGCCGAGGATCAATGGGTCAGCGAGGAGTTCGTGCGCGATGGCACCGAATTGGCCATGGCGGAAATGATTAAAAGCGGTACCACCTGTTTCGCCGACATGTATTTCTACCCGGAACAGGCCGCCCATGTTGCTCAACAAGCCCATATGCGGGCCCAGATTGCCTTCCCGATCTTCGATTTCCCCTCAGCCTGGGGCCAGGGGCCGGAAGATTATTTTGCCAAGGGACTCGCGCTTCATGATGACTTCCGCTCAAGCCATCTGGTAAATGTCGGTTTTGGACCTCACGCGCCCTATACCGTATCAGATGATGTGCTGGAAAAGGTAGCCGTGTTGGCCCAGGAGATGGACTCCCCCATCCACATACACCTGCACGAAACCCGCTTTGAAGTAGAGGAGTCGCTGAAGAAACATTTGAAGCGCCCGGCGCAACGCCTGATGGATCTGGGCGTGTTGTCGCCGCTCACCCAATGCGTACACATGACCCAGGTTGACGATAGCGATATTGATTTACTGCTGGAAAGCGGAGCCCATGTTATTCACTGCCCAGAATCAAACCTCAAATTGGCCAGCGGTTTTTGTCCGGTACAAAAGCTGTGGAATGCCGGTGTCAATGTCGCTTTAGGCACTGATGGCGCTGCCAGCAACAACGATCTGAATATTTTGTCAGAACTCAAGACGGCCGCTTTACTGGCCAAAGCCGTTGCTGACGACGCGGCGGCGCTGGATGCACACCAGGCATTACGCATGGCCACCATCAACGGCGCGCGAGCACTGGGGCTGGAAGAACGCATCGGCAGCCTGGAGGTGGGCAAGGCAGCAGATATTACCGCCATTGACCTGGGTGAACTGGAAGCACAACCCCTGTACAACCCGGTCTCCCAACTGGTGTATACCAGTTGTGGACACCGCGTCAGTCATGTCTGGGTCGGCGGGCGCGCTTTGATGCTCAGCCGGCAGTTGCAAACACTCAATGAACGCGAGCTGATCGGAAAGGCGCGCTGGTGGCGCCAGCAAATCACCAAGTAAAAACACGCAGAGCGAACTGGCAAAGCGTAATCCGGCCACAAAGTTCACACGAATATTTAAGCAGCGACAACCACAATGAGAGCTTTTTATGAGCAATGTAGACGCCGCAGAAATTGCCAAATTCGAAGCACTCGCCAGCCGATGGTGGGACAAGAACAGCGAGTTCAAGCCGCTACACGATATCAACCCGCTGCGAGCCAACTACATTGATCAACGTTCACCGGTCGCGCAACGCAAGGTTTTGGACGTGGGTTGTGGCGGCGGTATCCTGACGGAAGCTCTCGCTCAACGAGGCGCCGAGGCAACCGGTATCGATATGGGCGAAGCGCCGTTATCGGTGGCGCGCCTGCATGCGCTGGAAAGTGGTGTGAAGGTGGAATATCGCAAGGTTGCCGCCGAAGCACTGGCCGCCGAGGCACCGGGCCATTTTGATATTGTTACCTGCCTTGAAATGCTGGAACACGTACCCGATCCGGCATCCATCGTAAATGCCTGCGCACGATTGGTTAAACCGGGTGGTGATGTTTATTTTTCTACTATCAATCGCAACCCGAAAGCCTATGCTTTCGCTATCCTTGGTGCGGAATATATATTGAAGTTACTGCCGAAAGGTACGCACGAATACAGCAAATTTATTCGCCCTTCGGAGCTGGCTAAATGGTTGCGCCAGAGCGGACTGGAACTGCAGGATATCACCGGCATGACCTACAACCCTCTCACGAAACATTACAAGCTCGATCCACAAGATGTCAGCGTGAATTATTTATTACACGCTAAAAAAATCCAGGGATCCGTTTAACATTTGCGCCCCCGGGCGTAATAATTTAAACCTTTCTGGCATAAACCAATTCAGGATTTTTGCATGTCATCCAGCAAACCCATTCGCGCCGTCATGTTTGATCTTGACGGTACGTTGCTCGATACCGCACCGGATTTTGTGGTGGTATTAAATCAATTGCTCGAAGAAAACCAGCGCCCTGCTCTACCCGCCGACCTGATTCGTGCATCAGTATCCAATGGCGCGCGCGCGTTAGTGAGCCTGGGCTTTGGCATTGATGAGCATGACCCGCATTTTGAGCGCTTGCGTGTGCGCCTGCTTGAACTGTATACGCTGCACATTGCCGTCCATACACAGCTGTTTCCCGGCATCAGTGAATTGCTGCACAAGCTCCAGGATCACAATATCGCCTGGGGCATTGCCACCAATAAACCTTCAGCTTATACCCATCAATTACTCAAGGCTTTGAAAATACAGCCGGCCCCTGTCAGCATCATTTGTCCGGAAGATGTGAAGGACCGCAAACCGCATCCGGAGTCCATATTTCTCGCCAGCCAACACGTCGGCTGCCAACCCAGTGAAATTGTTTACGTGGGCGATCATAAACGCGATATTGATTGCGGCCGGGATGCCGGGGCCATTACCATTGCGGCGGCCTATGGTTATATCGAAGCTGATGATGACATTGATACCTGGCAAGCCGATTATCGCGTCAACCATGCCGATGAAATCTGGCCCATCCTTGAAAACCTGATGATTGCCTCCAGACAATTGGTCAGAAAAGAGAGTGGCGAAGTAGCAAGCTCTATGGAAAATTGATTGTCGGGATACACACCTATGATGCAAATACCCCAAGGTTATGCCGCTGCGGCAAATGTTTTACAAGATAAAGTTGTGTTAGTCACCGGCGCTGGCGACGGTATCGGGCGTGTCGCCGCGAAGACCTTTGCTGCCCATGGCGCAACGGTAGTGTTGCTGGGCCGTACCATGGCCAAACTGGAAATGGTCTACGATGAGATTGAAGCAGCCGGCCATCCCCAACCTGCTATCTACCCGATCAATTTTGAAGGTGCGGTAGAAAAAGATTACAACGATTTGGGTAATGCGATTAATGATGCTTTCGGCAGAGTTGATGGCATCCTGCACAATGCCGCCGAGCTTGGCGAGCGCACCCCGATCAGTAATTACAGCAGCGCCAGCTGGATGCGGGCGATGCAAGTGAATGTCAACGCGCCCTTCATGTTGACTCGCGCCCTTTTGCCACTGCTCGACAAAGCACCCAATGCATCCATTGTGTTTACCGGGTCCAGCGTCGGATTACAGGGCCGTGCATTTTGGGGTGGTTATGCAGCCTCCAAGGCGGCGGCCGAAAATCTGATGCAAACACTGGCAGAAGAATTACAGGAAACCTCGCGCATTCGCGTCAACAGTTTTAATCCCGGTGCCACTCGCACTCGCATGCGGGCAGCGGCTTATCCGGCAGAAAATCCCACGAGCATCAAACCCCCGGAAGATTTAATGCCGGCTTATTTGTATTTAATGGGTGATGATTCTATCGGTGTGTCTGGCCAACAGTTTGAATACTCAGCCTAGGAGCTGTATCAAGGTAATGACGAACAGCTAATTTAAGCTGCAAGATTATTGTCGGGTTACGCGGCTTTGCCGCTAACGCGACCTACCGGGCATTTTGTAGGTCGGATTAGCGCAGCGTAATCCGACGCGGTATCGATTTTAAAAACATCTGTCTTTAAAAATATCTATCCTTAAAAAATTGCCTGTCGGATTACGTCGCTGCGCGGCTAATCCGACCTACAGCTAACGCCAGTGCCGCCGAGGCCGCAATAACCATCGGGATTCTTGGCGAGATATTGCTGGTGATAATCCTCCGCATAGTAAAACGCCGTGGCCAGTAAAATTTCCGTGGTAATATCTCCAAACCCAGCGTCTGACAACGCGCGTTGATACGCCGCACGGCTCTCTTCTGCTATACGCTTTTGCGCCTCATCAAGCACATAAATACCGGAGCGATATTGCGTCCCGCGATCATTTCCCTGGCGCATCCCCTGAGTTGGATCGTGGGATTCCCAAAATACTGTCAGGATTTTTTCAAGCGAAATAACGGCGGGATCAAAGACAACCAATACCACTTCGTTATGACCGGTCAGGCCGCTGCATACCTCTTCATAAGTAGGGTTGGGTGTATAACCAGCCGAGTAGCCGACCGCCGTTGTAAACACCCCATCCTGCCGCCAAAAGCGCCGCTCTGCGCCCCAAAAACATCCCAGTCCCAGAATGATTTGTTGCATGTTGTCCGGAAACGGCGCTTGCAGGGGGTGGCCATTAACATAATGACTGTTTTTAATAACAATAGGTTGGGCGCGCCCGGGCAAGGCTTGCTCGGGACTTGGCATTTGCATTTTTTGAATACTGTATAACATGGCAGGCCTCCGTTACGTGGATCGGAGCAGTCAGGCGGTGCGCCTGGCATTATCGGTCAGGCGCAATCATTAAAACCAGCGGTTGTGATTCAAGCGTTCCCACCAGGTCAACAGCAAACGATCCACTGCACCTTGCGCAGCAATACCGAGTTTTTCCGGAAGGGATTTCTTGAAGCTGTAACTCACTTCGTAGATGTCAGCGTTCTCAGCCTGGGCAAGCAAATATTCATCGCTGGTGTACAGACTATCCACCAGATTGACCTCCATCGCCCGGCGCCCGAACCAGACTTCACCCGTGGCGACCTTGGCGATATCTACCTGGGGGCGGTGCTCACTGACAAACTCTTTAAACAGCACATGGGTGTCTTCCAGGTCTTCTTTAAATTTCTCGCGACCTTTATCAGTATTTTCGCCGAACATGGTCACAGTGCGTTTGTACTCGCCCGCCGTGAACATTTCATAATCAATATTGTTTTTCTTGAGCAACTTATGGAAGTTGGGTAACTGGGCGATAACACCAATGGAACCCAGAACCGCAAAGGGTGCGGCAATAATCTTATCTGCCACGCACGCCATCATATAGCCGCCGCTGGCCGCCACCTTATCAACGCACACCGTCAATGGAATTTTCTTGTTACTGATGCGCGCCAGTTGGCTTGCGGCTAAACCATAGCTGTGCACCATCCCGCCACCGCTTTCCAGTTTCACAACAACTTCATCGGCACTGGTTGCGAGACTGAGTACCGCACTGATTTCTTCGCGCAGGTTGTCACAGGCAGAGGCTTTTATATCGCCATGGAAATCGAGCACAAACACACGCTTTTTATTATTTGTCTTTTCGTTGGTCTTTGCATTTGAATCTGTCTCGCCGGCGTCAACCACTGTTTTTTCGCTCGCGGCTGCCTTATCGCTCAAGGCTGCCTTATCTTTCGCCGCAAGCTTGGCCGCTTTTTTCTTTTCAGCGCGCTCAGCTTTCTCGCGTTTTTTTTCTTCCTTCATCAGCACCTTGAACTGTTCAGGATCAAGCGTCGCCTCTTTGAGCACATCGCGCATGTGCTCGAATTTCTCATTTAATTTATTGACTTCAATATGACCTTTATCAGTTTTTTTCTGACGCTGCCCCGCCGACACAACCAAGCCGACAATAACACCGATAGCCACCACAATGGTGACCGTCTTGGCGAGAAACAAACCGTATTCCGTTAAAAATTCCAACTGATTACCCCATCTACCTTATTAATTATGAATTGCTAGCGCCAGGCACCTATTGCGTCTTCCGCTGGCGCGTTAAGCGGGCGGGCCAATAACCCGGTGTTAGACAGTGAGACTTCATAGAGCGCCCCATCAGCCATGGGAAGATAAGTGGCGCTGCCGTAGATTGCATCCACCACCGGCACCCAATCCGGATACTTATTAATCCAGTTCCAGACATCAAGGTTGTAGATACTTTCGTTCAGTGCGTATACCGTGCGTTTCGCGGTGCGCTCTTGTTCCAGGTCGTAGTAACGCCCATTGATACGGTCCAGTCGGTACGCTGGCCGCAAACCAAAGGTTCCCAAATAACCTTTCCACTTGATAACCCGTGCATCCAGTTGCCACTGGTCGCCGCGCAGCTTGTAACGGTGTTCGTTACCCTTGCTATCGACCAATATCGCCTCGAAATGTTGATCTTCAATTTTCTCAAAGTTGATCGTTGCAATGACCTGCTCCAGCATGATCTGCTTATAGCGGAAGATATCGTAGGCAATTAATCCAATTGCCAATGCAACCGTCAACAGAACCAAACCAAACATACCGCGCAGCCATCCCATCACCCAACTGCCTTTGAGCAGAATGCCCAATGCTTTGTACGCGATAAAGCCACCTATCGTAATCACCACTAATGCTATGAGGGTGTATAACATGTTGCTCCCGGTCGGATTATTTATGCTGGGTCTGCTGTTGAACAAAATGTGCTATCAATTGACCCGCTAGAGTAGCGATTGGCGGCACCTGAGGCAACTGATCGTAACGCCACCAACGTGCATCCAGAATTTCTTTATCGTCGATCTGAATGTCCCCGGAGGCATATTCAACATGGAAGCCAAGCATCAACTGGTGTGGAAAAGGCCAGGGCTGGCTATGGAAGTAACGGGGCGAATGAACCCTGACCCCGACCTCCTCAAAAATTTCGCGATGGATCGTATCTTCCACCCGCTCGCCCGCCTCTACGAAACCGGCAAGCGCGGTGTAGATGGATTGCTTTGATCGGGCATGGTGCGCCAACAGACATTCGTCGCCACGAGTGACCAGCACGATGGCACAGGGTGACAAGCGCGGGTAAAAACTGAGTTCACATGCGTAGCACACCTTTGCGCGGTCATCGTCATTGCTGACCGTGGGCCGGCCACAGCGCCCGCAGAATTGGTGGTCAAGATGCCACTGCACCACTTGCAGGGCGCGACCAGCCAACAGGAATTGCTCTTCATCCAGGCTATTTAACAAGCTGCGCAAGCCCTGCCGTTGCCATTCCGGGGTATTGGGCTGCTCCACATCCACCGCCCAACAGGCCGCCCGGTTGAAATAACCCAAAAAGTGCTGACTATTAATGACAGGATGCGCAGCGGCGAATTCCGCTTGGGAAAAAGGTCGCCAGCCATCCTTGATAGGACTCAATAATTGTCCGGCTGCTACGGGAATGTAGCAGGTCGCCGTCGCGACCTGGGCTGGCTGTGTGGCGGGAACAAAAACCATGGTTACACCCGATAACCCAATGCCTCCAGACTTTCTTCGGCAATTTCCAGTACGCTGGTATCAGCGTTTTTGTCCAGCTTGATACTGTCGAGGTAGTATTCAAGGCTGATGATGGCGTCCGCAAAGGTTTCCAACATATGCTGAACTGCGGCCATTTGTTCATTGCGCAGCAACGACACTTCGATAAACTCAATGCACTTCGCCAACACCTTGGCAGCGCGGGATAAACCCAGCACAAACATACCACCGCGCACGCTGTCGAGCGTGCCGACGATGTTGTGAATATGGCCTTTGTCGTAGTTGGACTCCATAAAAGAACTCAACGCCCGTTTGACCAACGCCAATCCCGATTCTGCTTCTTCAATCACCAGCCGTTCGGCTTCCGCAATCTGGCTATGAGCCATCGCGTCATCGCGGGACAAGGCATTAATCTGCGCAAGCTTTTCATCAGAAAGATTTACCTTGCCCAGCCCTGAGATGGTGCTCTCGACATACAACAAGGTATCCGCCACGCCCAATAGTTCCTCTGGACTCACCGGCTTTTTGGTCTTTTGCCAGTGGGAGATCTTTTCAATCTCCTGTTTTAAGCTGTTACTGGGCGCGACCAGCCCCACCACAGAGAGAATATCGGCTACTTTTTTAAGGGTATCGACCAGCTCCGGGGTTTCACTGAGTAATTCCGCACCACCTTGGGCGGCGCGCTCCAGGATATTTTTTGTGCTGCGCAGTTCATCACTCAACACAGCGGCCATGGAGTTCAGGGTGTTGGCACTGGGTCCTTTGAGGAACTCCATCTCACGCGCCAGTTCGGCATCGGTGTAGCGAACCGGTTTAATGTCATATGCCGTGGCAATCGCCCTGACCTTGTCATCCGTCGCACGAGACAGCGCCAGGATATACAGCAGATCTTTCAGCAGATGCTTGTCCGGCTGGCGTGCGAGGGATTGTTTGCCTTCCATCTGTAAGCGTTTTATCTCGCGGTCCAGGGCGCTGAAGAGCAGCTTGCGCCCTTTGGTGAGTTGCATATCTTTTTCTGAAATGGCGGTAAAGGCTGCCGAGGCGACCCACCACAAATTGCCCAGTGGCGCAGAGCCACTCGCAGCCTCCAGTCGGTCCATCGCCCGGCACATCATCCCCAGGGAAGGTTTGACTTGCACCCCTTGCAGCACCTTTAAAAGACCTGTCTGGTACATGTGGCGCAGGCGACGCACCAAAGCCATTAAGTCTTCATTTAATGGCGCAGCCGGTGCGGGGCGTGCCACATTGGCTGGCGGTTCGTATGGATAGAAATAGCTTTCCGGTACCAGGGGCGCCTTACGCGCCTGACGCAGCTCGTTGATATAGGGGATCAATAACATGGCCATGCTGCGCGAGGTCTGGGTGCAGTACTCCAGATAGCGCGGCAGGATAAAGAAGGCTGACGTCAGCAGTTCCAGTTTACGGTTGGTTTTGGGTTCTTCGCCCAGGGTAATCTCGGTAATGTGCTCAACCAGCTCTTCTGCCAGCAGGTCGACGCCCTTGAGTTGTATCAGGCTCAGGGTGCCGCGAATCTGTTTGATACCGTCGATGCAGTTTTGCAGTAACTCACCGTTATTGCGGTCATTGGCGAATTGCTCAAGCCCCACGGCGGATTGTTCAATAGTGGCAACCAGTTCATCCTGAACCATCTTCAGGGAGGCTAGATTGAGAGTTTCGCTATTGCTCACGAGTACTTCCTTAAACTGACAGATGAAAGACGCGATCAATGACCGCACCGGGCTTGATTAGCTTAGCGCAAGATATTCCTGATTGCTTGGTTCTGGCCGGCGAATGATGACAGCAATGTATACCCTGTCACGCCGCCGTCTGCCATGGAGGCCATGATTCTAATATGGATTCTATAAAAAGCCGCTAAGTCATTGTCATTATTGCTAATTATTTCGCAAATCACGCATCGGCAAGATGCAACCAAACGCAGTTTCCACCGCTACTTTTATCAATGGCTGCCAGCTTTTCCGCATGGGCGTGCAATTCGTCAGAAGACGCTGGGATCACAGGCAAGGGTCGGCGATTGGGGTTCAAGCGGCGAATTTCACTGACCGCAGCAGCCCCGTCGCCCTTGGATTGATTCCCGCCCAACGATAAGGCAGTTTGCCCACCCGTCATGGCGAGATAGACATCAGCCAGAATCTCGGCGTCGAGCAAGGCGCCGTGGAGCTCACGCTGGGAGTTGTCGACGCCGTAGCGTTTGCACAAGGCATCCAGGTTATTTTTTTGTCCGGGGTGCTTGCTGCGCGCCAGCAGGAGACTATCAATCACCTTGCAACGCTGGGTAATGGATTGATGCGCTGAATTGAGCTTGCGCAACTCATGGTCGATAAAGCCGATATCGAAGGGAGCGTTATGGATGACGAGTTCAGCATCCCCGATAAATGTCAGGAAATCTTCGGCAATCTGGGCAAATACCGGTTTGTCGGCGAGCATCTCGTTGCTGATGCCGTGGACTTCAAACGCTCCGGCATCCACCTCGCGCTCCGGATTAATGTACTGGTGATAGTGCCGCCCCGTCAGGCGGCGATTAACCAGTTCAACGCAACCGATCTCGATGATCCGGTGGTCTTGGGCAGTCTCCAGACCTGTGGTTTCGGTATCCAGTACAACCTGACGCATGCTTACCCCTGTTAATGTGAAAATTCATCAATACCGCGATTGGCCAACACATCAGCCATCTCGTTTTCGCGATGTCCGCTGTGACCTTTTACCCAATGCCACTCCACCTGATGGCGCTGATTCAGCTCATCCAGCCGCTGCCACAAGTCGGCATTTTTTACCGGTTGTTTGCTCGCAGTAAGCCAGCCTTTGCGTTTCCAGCCGGCCAGCCATTCCGTAATGCCTTTGCGCACGTATTCGGAATCGGTCGTGAGTACCACCTTGCAAGGCTCTTTTAGCGCCGCAAGCCCTTCAATGGCTGCGGTCAGCTCCATGCGATTATTGGTTGTCAGCTTCTCACCGCCATGCAGGGACTTTTCAATCTCGCCAAAACGCAGTACCGCCCCCCAACCGCCTGGCCCCGGATTACCGCGACAGGCACCGTCAGTAAATATCTCAACCTGTTTCAAACTTACTTTGTCCTATTCTCTTGGCTGGTCTTGGCGACCTTGATGGAGGGACTTTTAACCCGTCCGTGCAATTTGGTAATACCCAACCCCGGTACTGGCTTGAGTGCGCGCCAGGCGGGTTTGAGTGGGGTCAGCGCAATGCGCTCCTTACGCGCCACAACCAGGTAATACCCACCCCACGGCAGGCGCAGCCTTTTACCCCAGCGTTCAAGCCAATGCAAATGTTTGATGGCGTGAGGATGCTGCAAGGGTAAACGATAGAAGCCCTGCTGGATATCGACGGACTCGAAATCAAGTAACGTCAACCAATCCAGAATCCGCCCCAGTCGCAGGGATTGATGACGCCAGCGCGGCTTACGACTAAAAAAACGTGCAAACCACCGGCAGGTGCCGAATACACTCCAGGGGTTAAACCCCAGGATAACCAGATGTCCGCGCGGGATGAGTACGCGGGCCGACTCTCTCAAGAGTTGATGGGGGCTTTGGCTGTAATCCAGGACGTGATGTAGCAAAACGACATCAATAGATTCTTCCGGAAGCGGCAACTCGGTAAAGTCACATAATGCGGAAAGACTGGGGTTTGTATCCGGCACAGGGCTCAAGGAAAAACGGTGGGTAATCCGGCTGGAATGGCCCAGGTCCAGGCGGGGGCTCACACTCATTTGCAACAGGTGATACCCGAACAAGCAGTGCAAGGCCTGCTCGATTGATTCGCCTTCTTCCACCAGCAACGCCTCGCCCAGCGGGGTTTCGAACCAGTTGGCCATATCCCGGATGGACTCTTCCTCCGGCAACACACCAAAGTGCTTTCGCCAGAACTGGCGCAACGGACCCAATGGCTGATGTGACATATGAATCTCCGGTAGCGGTTTATTTTGAACTCGGAGAAGGCTAGGCTTGTCCCCTGCTGTTAAGCCATCACCACACGAGCGGTACAACTGTGCTAACTGTTTACTCCATCCCGGCCCTTGAGAGCAATTATTTCTGGTTGTTGCAACCGGTGCCAGAAGAACCTGATGCCTATATTCTTGATCCGGGCGACGCCCAGCCAGTGATGGATTGCCTGCATCAGCATCAACTGCGCCTTGCGGGCATCATTATTACTCATCATCACTGGGATCATACAGATGGCATTGATGAGTTACTGGCGCACTTCCCCGTGCCTGTTTATGGTCCCGATTCCCGCCGCATTCCTCAAGTCACACATAACTTGCAGGACGGCGACACCCTCGAACTACCCGGCCTCCGCCTTGAAGTGCTGGCCGTGCCCGGGCATACCCTGGACCATCTGGCGTATCTTCATACCGACAGCCGACCGGCAAAACTGTTTTGCGGCGACAGCCTGTTCGCCGGGGGCTGCGGGCGGATGTTTGAGGGGCAGCCTGAGCAGATGCTTGCATCACTGAACAAGCTCGCCGCCTTACCTGAAGACACGCTGGTGTATTGTTCTCACGAATATACCCTCCCCAATCTGCAGTTTGCCCTGAAGGTTGAGCCGGATAACAAGGCACTGACCGACCGCCTCCAAACAGTTCAACAGATACGCCAGCAACACCTCAGTACCCTGCCCTCCACCATAGCGATTGAGCGACGCACCAATCCTTTTCTGCGTTGTCATTTACCTGCCATTAAAGCTGCTGCCGAGCAGCATATAGGTTCCACACTAACCTCGGATGCGAGTGTTTTTGCCGTGATCCGGCGCTGGAAGGATCAAGCCTGAACAAGTTATGTAAGTCTCATCGCCTGTCATGCTTGATTGACCACTCCGGGTGTTGCACATAGAATCGCTTTCAACCAGTCGATTCAGGGAGGGCGGCGCCGATAAATCCAACAAAATCAATGTGACTCAATGATAATGTTTAACCGCCACCCCAGCCTGCGACTATTTACCCTATCCCTGGTCCTGTTTTCGCTGTCCGCCTGTAACCTGCTTAAACCACAATCAACTGCCAATACCAGCGAACTCATCCACCCCCTGCCCGATTTTGAATCTGATGAATACCACGTTGCGCCGGAGCAACGAGCCGACCTGGAAGATAAGATTGCCGAAGAGATCAATAAAGTTACCGAGGTCGAGTATGCCGATATCTGGGCCCGTATCCGCAGTGGTTATGGTTTACCGACCATCAGCAATGCGCAAATTGATGCGCACTTGAAATGGTACGCCAATAACCAGGCCCACATTGATCGGGTCACCGAGCGCAGCCAGCGCTACCTGCATTACGTGGTTTCCGAGATGGAAAACAACAATATGCCGCTGGAGTTGGCGCTCTTGCCCATGATCGAAAGTTCCTACGATCCCTTCGCCTACTCCCGGGCCAAGGCCGCTGGCATCTGGCAGTTCGTCTCCGGTACCGGTAAGAATTTCGGTTTGACGCAAAACTGGTGGTACGACGGCCGGCGCGATGTGGTTGCCTCAACCGACGCCGCTATCCGTTATCTACAACGTTTGCATGCTATGTTCGATAACGACTGGTTATTAGCCTTAGCCGCTTACAACTCCGGTGAAGGCCGAGTGCGACGTGCCATTGCAAAAAATCGCCGAGCGGGTAAGCCTACTGATTTCTGGTCGCTATCCCTGCCCAAAGAGACCCGCTCTTACGTTCCTCACCTGCTCGCACTCTCACAAATAATTCGCACCCCGGAAGCTTACAGCGTCACCTTGCACGAGATACCCAACGACCCTTATTTCACCAAGATTAATCTGGATTCACAGATTGATCTGATGCAGGCCGCCAAAATGGCGGACATTGATCTAACGGAGTTACAGCATCTGAACGCCGGCTATAACCGCTGGCTCACCGCGCCTTCGGGTGAACATATTCTGTTGGTACCCGTAGCAGATGCCGAAAACTTTACCAACCAGCTTGATAATATGCCCAAGCTTCCGCCCATCAGCTGGAGTGAACACAAGGTAGTCAAGGGTGATGTGCTCGGCACGATTGCACGCCGTTATAAAACAACGGTGGATGCTATCAAATCGGTTAATCGCCTGAAAAATAACAACATCCGCATCGGCCAGGTGCTGTTGGTTCCCAGTGCCGCAATCACCATGCCCGAATACACCAGCTCTCAGGACCTGATGTACGGCTACGGCAAGAAGAAACCCGGCGCCGGCGCGCAATACCATACCATTCGCTCCGGTGATAATTTATGGACTATCGCCCGCCGCTATGACACCAGCGTGAAAACGCTGACAAGATTGAATAACATCAACGCAAAAACCGTGCTGAAGCCGGGGCAAAAACTTTTGGTATCCAATAAAGCCAGTGCCATTGTCGATAAAACTGTTGTTGCCGAGAATGGTCTACATAAGCTCGTTTATCAAATTCAGCGCGGCGATACACTGTACAGCATCGCCAATCGTTTTCGCTTATCGACAAAAGATATTCTCAGCTGGAATTCCGTGAAAGATGCCAGCTATATTCATCCAGGGCAATCGCTGACCTTGTACGTGCATGAGCAGCACGTCAATTAAGCGTGACGGTTAATTTACTATCGGAGCAAGTATGAATTACACCCGGTTGTTCAACTCTCGTGTTGTTAACTATTTATCATTCTGCTTCCTGTTGCTTTCCAGTTCGGTGATGGCTGCTGACGCAACCCCAAAAGAAACAACTGAAAAAACAAAAACCGTCGTCAGCCATGCTATTGCCATGCATGGTGAACCCAAATACGCTGCTGATTTCAAACACTTCGAATACGCATCGCCCAATGCGCTGAAAGGTGGCAGCCTGAAGGAACACGCTATAGGTACCTTCGACAGTCTTAATCCGTTTATCACCAAAGGCACCCCGGCCAGCAATATCGCGCTAATTTATGACACCCTCACCACTGCATCAATGGATGAGCCCTTTACCCAATATGGCCTGGTCGCCGAAAGAATTGAGTACCCGGAAGACCGCAGCTGGGTGATCTATCACCTGAACCCCAAAGCCAGATTCCACGATGGAAAAAAAATTACTGCCGATGATGTTGTCTTTTCGTTTAATACCTTAACGACCAAAGGGGCACCGCTCTATGGATACTATTACGCTGATATCAAGGAAGCTAACGCACTCGACAACCACCGTGTGAAATTCAGTTTCAAGAGTACAACGAATAAAGAGCTGGCTTTGATTATCGGCCAATTACCCGTGTTGCCCGCTCATTATTGGAAAGATAAAGCCTTTGATCAGAGCAGCCTTGAGACGCCACTTGGAAGTGGTCCTTATAAAGTCAAACGCGTGGATGCCGGCCGCTCTATCGTCTTTGAGAGAGTCCCGGATTATTGGGGGAAAGATTTGCCGGTAAACCGGGGCCACTACAATTTCGACGAAATCATTATCGATTATTACCGCGATGACACCGTAGCAATTGAGGCATTAAAAGCGGGACAACTGGACTTTCGTTATGAACGTATCGCCAAATCCTGGTTTACTAACTATGACATCCCTGCTGCCAAAGAGGGGTTGTTAAAAAAGCAAACCATTCGTGATTATAGCCCTCGCGGCATGCAAGCATTCATCATGAATTTGCGGCGCGCGCCTTTCGACAATATTAAATTTCGTGAAGCGCTTAATTACGCCTTTGACTATGAATGGACCAATCGCAACCTGTTTTACGACTCTTATACACGTACAGACAGTTACTTCTTTAATTCCGACCTGGCCTCCAGCGGCTTGCCCGAAGGTCGTGAACTGGACATACTGGCACCTCATAAAAAAGACCTCCCGGCCAGTGTCTTTACCACTCCCTATAAAAACCCGGTTACTGACGGTAGTGGCAATAACCGCGCGAATCTGCGCAAGGCTCAACAGCTATTAAGCGAAGCCGGTTACAAAATTGCCGACGGCAAATTGATTGATCCCAAGACGCAGAAACCGGTTGTTATTGAATATCTCGAACGCGACCCCTCATTTGAGCGGGTGCTGAATCCTTATGTTCAAAATCTGAAGCGTCTTGGTATTGAGATGAATGTACGTGTTGTTGATATATCGCAATTTATCAACCGTGTGCAGGGGCATGACTTTGACATGACCAGCCTGACCATCGGTCAGTCACAGTCGCCCGGTAACGAGCAGCGAGATTATTGGTCCTCCAGCGCGGCAGACACTCCCGGTTCAAGTAATTACATGGGTATTAAAAACCCAGCGATTGATGCGCTGATTGAATTGGTTATCAATGCGCCAAACCGTGAAGAACTCGTTGTGCGCACCCGCGCGCTTGATAGAGCGCTCCTGCATCATCACTATATGGTGCCTCACTGGAATTTGATCGAACACCGCCTTGTATATTGGGACAAGTTCGGGCAGCCGGAAATCGCACCGGCATTTGACCGAACCTTCAGCACGGGAATTCTCACCTGGTGGGTAGATCCTGCAAAGGCCAAACGTATTAATGCCCACAGAAAGTAATTCACCGTCTTAACAGGCAAATATGGGCAATTATATTTTTCGCCGCCTGGCATTAATGCTGCCAACCTTGTTCGGCATCATGCTGATCAATTTTGTTGTCGTCCAGGCAGCACCGGGCGGACCGGTAGAACAAATGATTTATCGGATGCAGCACGCCAATATCGGCGGCGTGCCCGCCGCCCAATCAGATAACCATGCTGCGCGCGGCATTCCCCCCGAGATTATCGAACGCATCCAGACGATGTACGGTTTTGACAAACCGGCCCATGAACGCTTCTGGATCATGCTCAAAAATTATGTAGCGCTGGATTTCGGCG
Source organism: Cellvibrio sp. (assembly GCA_035490615.1). Taxonomy (GTDB): domain Bacteria; phylum Pseudomonadota; class Gammaproteobacteria; order Pseudomonadales; family Cellvibrionaceae; genus Cellvibrio. The sequence goes on along the minus strand of DATJLH010000213.1, from coordinate 42,781 downwards.
AGAGTTTCTATCGCAACGCCAATGTGCTGGATCTGATCATTGAAAAGCTGCCGGTTTCGATCTCCCTGGGTTTGTGGAGTACCCTGCTGATTTATTTAATCTCAATTCCGTTGGGCATTCGCAAAGCCGTCAGCCACGGCAGCCATTTTGATGTGCTTAGCAGCACTATCGTATCTATCCTCTACGCTATTCCCGGCTTTCTGCTGGGCATTCTGTTAATTGTTGTGTTTGCAGGAGGCACCTATTTTGACTGGTTTCCCTTGCGGGGCCTTACCTCAAGCAACTTTGATGAATTGAGCCTGCTGGGTAAAATCGCGGATTACTTTTGGCACCTTGCCCTACCCTTGACGGCTTACACCATTGGCGGGTTTGCTACCCTGACCATGCTCACCAAAAATTCCTTTCTGGATGAAATAAACAAACAGTATGTCGTCACCGCACAAGCGAAAGGCCTAAGCAAAAACCAGGTGCTTTATCGCCATGTGTTTCGCAATGCCATGCTGATTATCATTTCAGGTTTTCCTGCCGCTTTTATCAGTATTTTCTTCGCGGGCTCGTTATTGATTGAAGTTATCTTTTCATTGGATGGCTTGGGGCTGCTGAGTTTTGAAGCAGTGACCAATCGTGATTACCCGGTATTTTTTGGCACCCTGTTTATCTTCACCTTGCTCGGTTTATTTATCAAACTGATTTCCGATCTGGTGTATGTGTGGGTTGACCCGCGCATTGATTTTCAAAGCAGGGAGCATTGATGATGCGCTGGGTTGATCGTTTGAGTCCTATCAGTCAGCGCCGCCTGCTGACGTTTTACAAAAACCGGCGTGCCTATTGGAGCCTGGTTATTTTTTCGATCCTGTTTACCATCAGTATGGGAGCCGAACTGATCGCCAACGACAAGCCGATTTTGATCAGTTACCAGGATGATTTTTATTTCCCCGCGTTTACCTATTATCCGGAGACGACCTTCGGCGGTGATTTCGATACCGCTGCAGATTATCGTGATCCGTATATCAAAGACCTGATTGAAGCCGAAGGCTGGATACTTTGGCCGTTAATCCCCTATAGCTACAACACGCATATTCATAATTTGCCACAACCGGCTCCCTCGCCGCCGAGCCAACGCAACTGGCTGGGTACTGATGACCAAGCGCGCGATGTCGTCGCGCGCATTATCTACGGTTTTCGCATCTCCATTCTATTTGCGTTAGTCCTGGCATTCGGCAGCGCCGTGATCGGCGTAGCGGTCGGGGCAATCCAGGGTTATTACGGTGGCAAGATTGATTTGCTCGGCCAGCGTTTCCTGGAGATATGGAGTTCATTACCTGTACTGTTTTTGCTGATCATCCTCGCCAGCATCATCACACCCAACTTCTGGTGGCTGCTGGGTATTATGCTGTTGTTCAGTTGGACCTCACTGGTCGATGTGGTGCGTGCAGAATTTTTACGCGGTCGCAATCTGGATTACGTCCGCGCCGCACGCGCACTGGGCGTCAGCAATCCGAAAATTATCTTGCGTCATGTGTTGCCCAATGCGATGGTCGCCACCATGACATTCATGCCGTTCCTGCTGACCGGTGCGATTACTACGCTGACATCATTAGACTTTCTCGGTTTTGGCTTACCGCCAGGATCACCGTCACTGGGAGAGCTGGTCGCGCAAGGCAAGAATAATCTTCACGCTCCCTGGCTGGCCTTGAGTGCCTTCGGCGTGCTGTCCCTGATGCTGACCTTGCTCGTCTTTATTGGCGAAGGCGTGCGCGATGCGTTTGATCCACGACTGATCAACAAGCAGTAAAACGATGAGTGAACCTATCCTAACCATAGAAAATCTGGATGTGACCTTCGGCCACGGCGCGCAAGCGCGTCGCGTCGTGGAGCAAGTCAATATCACGTTAATCAAGGGCGAGACCTTTGCATTAGTGGGTGAATCCGGTTCCGGAAAATCGGTGACAGCACACAGCATCTTGCAATTACTTCCTTACCCCTATGCTTCGCACTCCGAGACCAGTCGCATTCATTTTGAAGGCCAGAATTTATTGCAGTTGAATGAAAACGCGATGAATAAAATTCGTGGCCGCCGCATCGGCATGATTTTTCAGGAACCGATGACGGCATTAAACCCGTTACATACTGTTGAAAAACAGATTGGCGAGATCATCAGCTTGCATCGCGGCTTGCGTGGTGAGGCGCTGCGCAAGGAAGTGTTGCACCAACTTGAACGCGTCAGGATTCCGCAGGCAGCCGGTAAACTCAACGCCTATCCACACCAGCTGTCGGGCGGGCAACGCCAGCGTGTCATGATCGCCATGGCATTGGCCAATCAGCCGGACGTCCTTATTGCCGACGAACCAACCACGGCATTGGATGTAACCGTACAAAAGCAGATCATGATCCTGTTAAAAGAGTTGCAACAGGAAATGGGGATGACGCTTTTGCTGATTACCCATGACCTGGGGGTTGTGCGTCATTTCAGTGATCGCATGGCAGTGATGCAGAATGGCAGGATTGTCGAACAGGGCGCCTGCGAAACCGTCTTTTCCCAACCGGCGGAGGTTTATACAAAATTGTTGTTGGAGAGCGAGCCAACCGGTAACGCTATCATCCCGCCGGGCAATACCGAAACGCTGTTAACAACCGATAAGCTGTCGGTACGGTTTCCATTGCACAAACCTTTTTTACGCAGACCTTCCCAGTTTCTGGTTGCCGTTGACAATGCCCAGCTCAATATCATTAAAGGGCAAACCTTGGGTATTGTCGGGGAAAGTGGTTCCGGAAAATCAACCCTGGCCATGGCGTTGCTGCGCCTGCTAAACGCAGAGGGTTCCATTACCTTTCGCGGCCAAGCGATAGAAGGATTGAATCAAAAGGCATTACGCCCGTTGCGTCGGCAAATGCAGGTAGTATTTCAGGATCCTTTTGCAAGCTTGAGCCCGCGCATGACAGTGCAACAGATTATTGCCGAAGGATTGGTGGTCCATACAGATATGTCGCGGCAGGCTATTGAGGCAGCGGTAATCAAAAGCATGGAAGATGTAGGGCTTGATCCGGAATTTCGCCACCGCTATCCCCACGAGTTTTCCGGTGGGCAGCGCCAGCGAATTGCCATTGCACGGGCGCTCATCCTGAACCCGGACATTATCTTCCTCGATGAACCGACCTCCGCCCTGGACCGCGCTGTGCAAGTGCAGGTGATCAACCTGCTGCGCAAACTCCAGGAGCAGTACCAGTTAACTTACGTGTTTATCAGCCACGATTTAAAAGTCATCCGTGCGATCAGTCATCAAGTCGTGGTGATGAAAAACGGCAAGATTGTAGAACAAGCAAGCACCGAGAAGATTTTTACTCAACCCGAGCAAGACTATACTCGCGAATTACTCAGCGCCACCTTAAGCTAACCCACACTCGCTACACTTTCTCCAATACAGGAATAGCACTTAGCAAGCTACGGGTATAAGGGTGGACCGGCGATGCAAATATCTTTTCTGTTTCACCCTCTTCCACAATCTTACCTTTGTGCATGACAACAACCCGATCACACAGATAACGTACGACTGACATATCGTGAGAAATAAATAACATGGTTAATCCATGCTTCTGGGTCAGTGTTAATAATAACTCCAGTATTTGTGCGCGAATGGTGACATCAAGTGCTGACACGGGTTCGTCGGCAATAATCAGTTTCGGCCGTAACGCCAATGCCCTGGCGATAGCAATTCGCTGGCGCTGCCCACCGGAAAATTCGTGCGGGTATTTACGGATAAACCGTCGCTCAAGCCCCACATCGTCCATCAGCTGATTCACCTGCTCAAGCACGGTCGCTTTGGTAGCGATGCCATGCAGCAGCAGCGGTTCGGCCAAGGTATCAAATACAGTCATGCGCGGATTCAGGGATGCATAAGGATCTTGGAAGATCATCTGGAAATGGCGTCGTTCAACCTTCAGTGCGCGACCGGACAATCCGCGCAGATCTTTTCCCTGCAATAAAATTTCGCCCGCCTGACTATCGACCAGCCGCATAATACTGCGCCCCAGGGTCGATTTTCCCGAACCCGACTCACCCACTACGCCCAGAATTTCTCCTTCGCGAAGCGTCAGGGAAATATCATCAACACCTTTGATCAGTTGTTTGGTTTTACGAAATAATTGACCGGTCTGCGCGATGAAACCGGTGTGCAGATGGTTGATCTGTAAAAAAGGTGGTTCGGTTACCCTGGCTGCACTAGGCACCGGCTTGGCCGAGGTTAACACGGCTGCGAATAATTTCTTCGTGTAAGGATGTGTATGAAAATTTACGATGCGTTCCGTCGCGCCCTGCTCCACCACCTTGCCTTTTTGCATCACCAGGATGTCATCTGCCATCATTGCCGCGACACCAAGGTCATGCGTAATAAAAATAACAGCCAGGTTACGTGTTTGCTGTAATGTTTTGATCAATGCAAGGATTTGTGCCTGCACTGTCACATCCAGCGCCGTTGTGGGCTCGTCGGCAATCAGCAGTTCCGGCTCGGAAATCAGAGCCATGGCTATCATGACGCGTTGCCGCATGCCACCGGAAAATTGGTGCGGGTAGTCGTTGATACGCGCCGCTGCATCGCGAATACCAACCTCTTCCAGTGCAGCGATGGCTTTCACACGCGCATCCTTGAACGATTGCTTAGCATGCACCCGCAAGGGCTCAACCAACTGATCAACAATACGCATATAAGGATTCAGAGCCGTCATCGGGTCCTGAAAAATCATGCTGATACGGCGCCCGCGAATATTGCGCAACGCTTTTTCATTCATCGTTAATAAATTATCACCGGCAAACCATGCCGCTCCGCTTTCGACTTTTCCTGGTGGCGAGGGAATCAAGCCCAGCAGACTATAACAGGCGACGGATTTCCCCGAACCCGACTCGCCGACGATGCCCAGGACTTTTCCCGCTGCAAGGGAAAAACTTACATCATCAACGGCTACCGTTGTGCCATTGCGGGTATGAAAACAAACGCGCAGGTTTTCTACGTGCAGCAATGTCATCTATTAATCCCCTGAGGCGCGCGGGTCCAGCGCGTCACGTAAGCCATCGCCCAAAAAATTCAGCGAGAATAAAGTAATGGATAATGTCAGCGCCGGAAATATCAGCAGCCAGGGATAGGCTTCCATAGACTCAACACCATCCGAAATCAGTGATCCCCAGGAGCTCGCCGGCGGCTGAATGCCCAGGCCTAAAAAACTGAGAAAAGATTCCAGCAAGATCACACTGGGAATAGTCAGCGTTGCGTAGACAATCACCGGCCCCAGGGTATTGGGAATTAGATGGCGCGAGATAATATTGCGCGGTGAAAGCCCGATCGCCACAGCCGCTTCAACGAACTCCTGCTGCTTGAGCGTCAGCACCTGGCCGCGCACAATACGGGCCATGGTCAGCCATTCAACCGCACCGATAGCCAGGAATAACAACAGCATGCTGCTGCCGAAGATGACAGTTAATAAAATAATAAAAATGGTAAAAGGCAAGGCATACAGAACATCCACTGTGCGCATCATAAATGCATCTATGCGCCCCCCCAGGTAACCTGCCGTCGCGCCCCAGAAAACACCAATCAACAGGGCTACAGTAGTCGCAATAAAACCTACCATCAGTGAAACGCGACTGCCATACATAATACGAGTCAGTTGGTCACGTCCAAAAACATCGGTACCCAACCAATGCGCTGTCGATGGCGGACTGGCCCCCAGATCCAGATTCTGGGCATCGTATTCGTAAGGTGCAATCCATGGTGTTAACAGCGCAATAATGACCATGCCAAGCAGGATCGTCAGACCAACCATGGCCATTTTATTTTTACGCAAGCGACGTAAAGCATCTTGCGTCAGCGATGTACCTTTTTCGATTGCTTCCATCAGGTATTGCTCGCCAGTTGATGACGCAGTTTAGGATTGAGCCACACCAGCAAGATGTCAGCCAGTAAATTGAACACCACAATCAAACCTGCATAAAAAATGGTAAAGCCAAGAATCATGGTGTAGTCACGATTGAAGGCTGCCTGAATGTAATAGCGACCCAGCCCTGGAATTTGAAAAATACTTTCCACCACAAAAGAACCGGCGAGCAATCCAGCCATAGCGGGGCCAAGAAAAGACACCACAGGTGCCAATCCGCCGCGCAGTGCGTGGACGGAGACAATCCGGAAAGTCGACAAACCTTTAGCACGCGCGGTACGAATGTAGTCTTGCGATAAAACATCCAGCATACCACCGCGACTGATGCGCGCAATATAGGCTGCGTAAGTAAAGCCCAAGGTTACCGAGGGCAAAATTTTATCGCTCGGTGTGTAACCCCATCCGGACACAGGAAGAACCTCAAGCCAGATACCGAACACCAGAATAAGTAATGGCCCCAGCACAAACGACGGCAAACAAATGCCGAGCATGGCGGCTGACATCGGCACGTAATCCTGCCAGGTGTTCGGCTTTAGCGCCGAAATAACGCCGGCCAATAGTCCGATACACATCGCAAATACGATGGCGTAAAAGGACAGCTCCAGCGTGACCGGGAAGCCGAATCCGATCATTTCGTTGATCGTGCGGTTGGTAAATTTGAACGAGGGACCAAAGTCGCCCTGCAGTAGATTACCGAGATAATCTGTGTATTGTTGCCACACAGACGCATCAAGGTTATAGCGCGCGTTGAGGTTTTTCAGCACTTCCGGCGGGACATCCCGTTCATCATCAAATGGACCACCGGGCGCGGCACGCACCATGAAAAAAGTCACGGTGATGACAACCAGCATAACCGGTATCGCCTGCGCAAAACGCTTCAGAATAAACATCCACATTATCTAGGGCTTCCCTGCCGATGGCGCAGTCGTGGGTTCAAGGTAGACATGCTTGTAAGACCAGTAGTCCATAATATTGTTGTGCCATTCTTTCACCGATTCAGCGACCAATGCGTTGCTGGTGTAAGTATAAATCGGCATGATCGGCGCTTCTGCCAGGAGAATGGCTTCTGCGTCCTGAAACAGCGCAAACCGTTCAGACTGCACCCGCGTTTGCGTTGCCTGCTGCATCAATGCTTCGTATTGCGCATTAGCCCAACCGGTACGGTTGTTGCCATTACCCGCGCGAAATACGTCGAGGAAATTCTGCGGATCATAGAAATCGCCTGACCAGGACCCGCGCACAATATCGTAGTTACCCGTGCGCTGGGAGGCAAAGAAAACCTTCCACTCCTGATTTTCCAATTTCACCTGAATATTTAATGCCTTCTTCCACATTTGTTGAATTACCAACGCAATTTTTTGATGGTCTTCGTCCGTGTTGTACAGGATAGTCAAGGGTGGAAAATGTTTACCGTCCGGAAAACCCGCCTCAGCCAATAATTCACGTGCGCGTTCAATATCTTCCGGCATAGTGGCAGAAGATTGATATCCTGTGTGCATGGGAGGAATAAAGGATCGGGCCGGTGGCTGACCACCGCGTGTCACCCGCTCTACAATTTGCTGGCGGTCAATGGCATAAGCCAGAGCCTGACGAACCCGCACATCATCCAACGGTGGACGCCGGGTGTTAAAGCGATAAAAGTAGGTGGTGAAATTCGGATAGAAACGGTACACCTCTGGGTGGTGGGTTTGATAATGTTCTATCCTGTCCGTTGGTAATTGACGAATAATATGCAACTGCCCGGCACGAAACATACGTTCTTCAGTCGTGGATTTATCAATGGGATAAAAATGAATTTCCTGTAGTTTGATTGATGATTCATCCCAGTAAAACGGATTTTTTTTCACACTGACAACTTTGTTTGGCACCCACTCTTTCATCACGAAAGGCCCATTACCCACAAAGTTTTCCGGCTTGGTCCAAGCCGTACCACGATCACCCGGCGCGCCGAATTTTTCAATCGTCGCCCTATGGACCGGATCCATTGAGTGATGATCAAGGAGTTCCAGAAAATAGGGCACCGGGTATGAAAGTTCTACGTCCAGCGTGTATTTATCCCGCGCCCTGACGCCCACGAGGTTAAAATCGGTTAGCTCCCCCTTGTTGAACCGCTCCGCATTTTTAATCCCGAAAAACGCATAGGCATACTGGTTGCCCAGGCTGGGAAGCAAGGCTCGATACCACGACCAGACAAAGTCTTCAGCAACGAGTGGATCACCGTTTGACCAACGGGCATTTTTACGCAAATGGAAAACATAATGCAGACCATCTTCAGAGACCTGCCAGGATTCAGCGACGCCGGGAATCACCTCGAGCGTAACAGAGCTTTTGGACACCAGACCTTCAAACAGGGCCAATTGAATATGGTTCTCCGGAACACCCACCGTTATGTGAGGGTCCACATCAGAGGGCTCGCTGGCGTTGCCGATATGAAGAATTTGCCTCTCGTTACCCAATTCCACCGGGCTGCGGTTGTCATGGAAACACCCGACCAAGATTCCGAGGATCAATATCCAGCTGGCTGATTTTTTCTGCATCAATGTGATTTCGCTTTTTATCGAAGGAGCAAATGGCTGTTTGCACAAGAACCGACAAGCCCGCACGGTATATGTACCGCTGGGCGAACCTATAGTAGCAACCACCACCCGCCCAGCCTACATGGCTTATTATAAAAATTGCCCCAGGTCTCACGACCCGGATAAAAAGTCGCCGCTGTACCAGACACCCCTCTGGATAGCTGCTAAGCTTCTTATACCCACTCTGGACATAACAAGACAGCCAATAATCATGCTCGGAAACCTGCTAAACGAAGAACAGCGCGATTGCCTGCAGGAAATCACTAATGTGGCAATGGGGCAAGCAGGTGACCGTCTGGCGCGACTGTTAGATGTCTTTGTTGTTCTCTCCATCCCCCATGTCAGCGCACTCAAGCCGACCGATATTGCCATGGCTCTTCAGTCGCTTAATCGTCAGTCAGACGAAGCTGTGTTCGGGGTTTGCCAAGGGTTTATCGGTGGGGGATTGGCGGGCGAAACCATGCTGATCTTCAATGATACTGACTACAACGATCTGGCAAGGCTATTAAAGTACGACAGCAATCCCGATGAGAAAGCGCGCTACGAACTCTTGATGGATACGGCAAATGTATTGAATGGGGCATGCTTGAAAGGCTTGGCTGAGCAGCTCGATATCCACTTCAGTTTTGGCCCACCCATGCTGTTAGGGCAACACTGCAATATCACCGACCTACTCCAGAGCACAAAGATGCGCTGGAAACAGGCATTGGTTGTAGAAATAAACTACGCTATTGAAAACCACCGGATTAACTGTGATCTTTTACTGGTAATTGCGGAAAACTCAGTCCCCGGGCTGGTGGAAAAGCTGAATTACCTTCTGGATTAATTTTCAACGTTGCCTGATGCATGGCTATTAGAGAAGACTTAAGTGCCTTTTTCAAGGATGTCCATTGGCTTATGGACATCCTTCAAAATATTGACGCCGGTCTGATAGTCATGGACAAAAACTATACGATCGAATTGTGGAATAGCTTTATGCAAAACCACAGCGGCAAGCAACCGGAAGATGTACTTGGCAAAAACATCTTTGCTGTATTTCCGGAACTCTCCGAGCGTTGGTTTCACCATAAAGCGCAATCCGTCTTCGTGCTCCAGAATGCAGCCTTCACCACCTGGGAGCAGCGCCCCTACCTCTTTCGTTTCCCCCATTACCGCCCTATTACCGGCACCGCAGATTACATGTATCAAAACAGCACGATCATTCCGCTGATTGATACCAAAGGTCGCGTTGAACATATTTGCCTGATTATTTATGACGTCACGGATACAGCGGTCAATAAACTTGCCCAGCAAACCGCCAATCGGCAGCTGCAGGAGTTAAGCCGGATTGACCATCTTACGGGCTTGTATAATCGTGGCTACTGGGAAAGCCGATTAATCCAGGAGTTCAAGCGCTTTGACCGCTATGAGCTACCCTGCAGCCTGATCATGCTGGACATCGATCATTTCAAGCAGGTTAATGATACCTATGGCCACACCGTGGGCGATGACGTGATTCGCCAAGTCAGCCGAGCCATGAGAGCCCAAATCCGGGATCTGGATATTGCCGGGCGTTATGGCGGAGAGGAGTTCGGGATTATCCTGACAGGGACCAATGCCGAAGGGGCCAGTATCTTCGCCGAACGGCTCCGGCAGACGGTAGAGCAGATGGTGGTGTACACAGAAGGCCAACAGGTGCAGTTCACTATCAGCCTGGGAATCAGCCAATTAACTGAACATATAGAAGATTATCGCGCGTGGATTGAAAGGGCCGACCAGGCGCTTTACAACTCCAAGGAAAGCGGGCGAAATCGTTTTACGGTTGTCTAAGCCTCCAAAGCAAAAAACCCATCGAATCGATGGGCTTTTTGTAGACTAGCGTTTGATACTTGCACTTTCGCGCAGAAGCTCCCGGTAACTGGCGTATTCGCCCTGCCCGGTAATATTTTTCAATTGTGCAGCAATAGCTGTTTTCTGCTCCTCAGGTAATTCCTTACCACCCAGGTTCACGGCAGATAGTGAAATCACCGCGTGGTCGCCGCTCGATGTGCGGGTTGAACTGGTTATCGGTGCGTCACCCTGAGGCTTGGCAAGACTAAATGCCTGACGTAGCACATCACGATCTACACTCACATCATTACGTTCTACACCTTCAGCAACCTTGATCTCATAACCGGCATCAGCAACAGCGGCCTCCAGGGTTTTACCTGAGGCTACAGCCGCTTCGATCTCTTGGGCACGGGCAGCCAAAAGGCTTTGTACCTTATTGTCGCGGACAATCTTGGTAATCTGTTCTTTCACCTCATCAAGCGGTTTGATATAGCTTTGTTGATGCTCGGTTTTCTTCAGAACCGCGACGCGATTGGGCGCAAGCTCAATGACATCACTACTATTATTTTCCTGTAACACTTCATCGGAAAACGCCGCTGTAACAAATTGCGGTTCAGCCGCTATACCTTCACCGCCATTGCGACCAAACAGACCTGTGTTCTTATTCTGCAGACCCAACTCTTCGGCGACCTCAGCCAGATTCTCAGCGTTGTAGGAAAGATCTCGCAATCTTTCAAGCAGGTTAACGAATTGATTTTCAGCTTCTGCACGCTTCAACTGGTCAACAATACGATTGCGCTCCTCTTCAAAGGTTGGCGGCTCTGAACCCCGCTCTGACACCAGCTTAATAAAATGTGTGCCCGCGTCGGTTTTAACCGGAGCCGACACAGCTCCAACCTCTAGCGCTGCCAAAGCACTTTCAAATGCCTCGGGAAAGGCATCACCACTGGTAAAGCCTAAATCGCCTCCTTGGTCACGAGTGCCCAGGTCATCAGAGTAAGTTTTTGCCAACTCAGCAAAATCTTCACCGGCGGCTAGTTTCTCACTCACCTCAGCTATTTTTGCTTCATCGTTATCTTCTATAAGAATATGCGCCGCTTCACGTTCGGTGCGCGCCTCAAATGCAGCAACATTTTGTGCAAATTGCTGGCGGGCCTGCTCTTCAGTAATATCAATGCCAGCCATCAGATCGGCAACATTGAGATCAATATAGTCAACAGCAACCTGTTCCGGATGAGTGAAGGATTGGGTATTGGCTTGGTAATATGCATCAATTTCGGCTTCTGAAACTTCAACATTTTCACTGATTTTTGCAGCCGGAATGATTGCATAACTGAAGTCGCGGGTTTGGAAGCTCAAGGCGATGATAGTCTCCAGCTCCGCAGGAGTAACAAAACTGCTATCCACAACGCCAGCACTTAACTGATTGACCAGTGCATCTTCTGCGAGCGCCTTTTTGTAGTTGGCGGGGGTAAAACCTGCAGTACGCAATAATTGTTGGTAAACATTCGGATCGAATGTGCCGTTACTACCCTGGAATTGCGGAGTCGATAAAATCTGTTGGTTTATAGAATCATCGCCAATAGTCATGCCTGCGTCTTCTGCCGCCTGGGTCAATACTTTTTGCTGAATCAGATTTTCTATAACCGGTTGACGAATATTTTCATCACTCAAAAAATCCGCTGGCAAGGAATCACCATATTGCGCAGCCATTTGCCGCTTGTAATTAGCGCTGGCACGAGCGATATCTATCTCTGTTATATCCTCACCATTGACGCTAACCACACCCTTAGTTGCCGGGTCAAAATTAAATAATGCCTCCGATCCGGATACCGCAAATATAATGACCAGGAATCCGATTAATATTCCCGATATAACCCCTTTGGAGTTGTCCCGAAGACTTTGCAACATGATGTGATCTACTCCTGACTTTCCAGCGATCTATTCTAATATTCAGGGGAAAACAACCTACGCCCGATATCATAGTTATTAAAGTAAAAAAGCCCCGTTTCAATAAAAAAGGCGCACCGATGGATGCGCCTTTTTTACAACACCAGCACTGTTATCTAATGTCAACAGTACCTGATATTCGGCTTAATTGACGGCGTCTTTCAAAGCTTTACCTGCTTTAAAACCAGGCACTTTGGCCGCTGCAATCTTGATCTCAGCGCCAGTTTGCGGATTGCGGCCGGTGCGCGCTGCACGCTCTTTTACAGAGAAGGTACCAAAACCCACAAGAACTACAGAGTCTCCGTTTTTCAGGGCACCAGTAATGCTGTCAACGACTGCGTCCAACGCACGACCAGCTGCCGCTTTAGGAATATCCGCAGACGCGGCAATGGCTTCAATCAGCTCAGTTTTATTCACACTTAACCCCTTTTGATTTATTTGTTTCAGAAATACGTTAGTACAGGCAATTGTTATGTTGGACATCTACCCTGCACTACCGGTGCAGCAAATGAACTGCGATTTATACCAACTGACACCATAAGGGTCAAGGAGACATTGTTGCTTTATAGCACAGAATAACCCAATTGCCTGTATTTTGGTCAATTGGGTTATTCAGCCAGCATCCATGCGGGTTACAGCCATTTAATCACTCCTTGATTGTTACTTGTAGAAACTGTTGTAACCGCATAAGAAACACGCAATCAATGTGTGCTGATACGGTTAGCGTTATCGTCTTTTTGCGCTTGTTTTTGCAATGCTTGATATTCCTCGTCAGACAAAGGCGTGGGCATATGCTGCAGAGCAATTTGCAAAACATCATCAATCCATTGTACCGGTTTGATAGTCAAATCCTCTTTGATATTGTCCGGAATTTCTTTGAGGTCGCGCTCATTTTCAGCAGGAATAATGACTGTTTTAATGCCGCCACGATGGGCCGCCAACAGTTTCTCTTTTAAACCGCCAATGCGCAGCACTTCCCCACGCAGGGTAATCTCCCCTGTCATCGCAACATCGGCGCGGACCGGGATACCCGTGAGCACGGATACCAAGGCTGTGCACATCGCAATACCTGCACTTGGGCCGTCTTTTGGTGTTGCTCCTTCAGGTACGTGGATATGAATATCCACTTTTTCGTGATAATCAGGCGCAATTCCCAAACTTTGGGCTCTGGATCTGACCACCGTCAATGCTGCCTGAATAGACTCCTGCATCACATCGCCAAGTGAGCCTGTCTTGATCATTCTGCCTTTACCAGCCACCGCAGACGACTCAATGGTCAAGAGTTCACCACCAACCTGTGTCCAGGCAAGACCGGTAACCTGACCAATCTGATCCTTATTCTCTGCGCGACCGAAGTCAAATTTACGAACACCCAAAAGATTCTCTAATGAATCCGGTTCGATGACATCTGCCTTGATACTTTTCTTCTTAACGTGGCTCGTAACAATTTTCCGGCATAACTTTGCAATTTCTCGCTCCAGTCCACGCACCCCGGCTTCACGAGTGTAATAGCGGACGATATCCCGAATAGCATCTGGCTTGATTGTGATCTCACTTTCTTTCAGACCATTCGCTTCCAACTGCTTTGGAATCAGGTAACGAAGTGCGATATTGAGTTTTTCATCCTCGGTATAACCGGGGATGCGGATGACTTCCATCCGATCCAGTAATGGACCAGGGATATTCATCGAGTTGGAGGTACACACAAACATCACATCGGATAAATCATAATCCACTTCCAGGTAGTGATCATTGAAGTGACTGTTTTGTTCGGGATCGAGCACCTCCAACAATGCTGAAGCTGGATCGCCCCGATTATCCATTCCCATCTTGTCAACTTCATCGAGCAAGAACAGTGGATTCTTGACACCGACCTTGGCCATCTTTTGAATCAGCTTGCCAGGCAAGGAGCCGATATAAGTACGACGATGGCCACGGATTTCTGCCTCATCGCGAACACCGCCCAATGCCATCCGCACAAATTCACGATTCGTTGCACGCGCAATAGATTCACCCAATGATGTTTTACCAACACCCGGTGGGCCAACCAAGCACAAGATAGGACCTTTGATTTTCTTTACCCGCTGTTGAACAGCAAGGTATTCGAGGATGCGCTCTTTCACCTCCTCTAAACCGAAGTGATCTTTTTCCAGCACTTCTTCTGCGCGAGAAAGATCATGGCGAACTTTACTGCGCTTTTTCCATGGTACTTTCAACATCCAGTCAATGTAGGCACGCAGGACCGACGCCTCCGCCGACATGGGCGACATCATCTTCAATTTACCCAGTTCCGCCCGCGCTTTTTCTTCAACCTCTTTCGGCATACCCACTGCGTGGATTTTTTTCTCAAGCTCATCAATTTCATTGACGTCTTCGCCGAGGTCACCAAGCTCTTTTTGAATGGCTTTCATTTGCTCATTCAAATAATACTCACGCTGGCTTTTTTCCATTTGCTTTTTGACACGACCGCGGATTTTCTTTTCAACCTCGATCACATCAACTTCAGCATCCATTAAATTTAACAGATGCTCAATCCGTTCACGTACGCTCGCCATCTCGAGAATGGTTTGTTTCTGCGGAAGCTCCAGTGCCATATGCGCAGCAACGGTATCTGCCAAACGGCCTGGATCATCAATGCCTGACAGTGATGTAATAACTTCAGCTGGCACTTTCTTACTGAGATTTACATACTTTTCAAATTGGTCGATAGTAGAACGAATCAGTACATCTGCTTCTTTGCCGGATAATTCCTCTTCGGCCATCGGCAATATACGGGCACGGAAAAAAGTGTCGAGATCATCAATAGCTTCAATGTTGGCCCGCTCTACACCTTCAACCAATACCTTGACAGTTCCATCAGGCAATTTAAGTAGCTGCAGAATAGAGGCAATGGTACCAATAGAATAAACATCCTCCGCCGTAGGATCATCTACCGAAGGGTTTCTTTGGGCGACCAACAATACTTGCTTGTCACTCACCATAGCGCGCTCCAGGGCTTCTATGGATTTGCCACGACCGACAAACAATGGAGTAACCATGTGCGGATAAACCACCACGTCCCGCAGGGGCAACAAGGGCAATTCATTGGCATTGGAAACGGAAATATCTGATTGACTCATCAGGAATCCCTCATACTAGGAAAGACACTGCGCAGAGGGCGCAGTCATGCCTTAAGATTGGGGGCTATTTGAAAGAAATACAAGTTTGACTGGCTAAAAAAACGAAAAGAGCGCCGGTTTGGCGCTCTTTTGATAACAGTTGCTAGTTTTTAAATTCAACTTGGAAAATCAGTCCTCTTTGGCGACCTTGGCTGGCTTTTCGAGGTTTTCATATACCAGAATCGGTTCAGATTCACCTTTTATAACAGACTCATCTACAACCACTTTTACCACATGCTCTTCCGAGGGAATCCGATACATCGTATCCAGCAGGACAGACTCCATGATAGAGCGAAGTCCGCGAGCACCGGTTTTTCGTTCCATAGCCCGTTGCGCAACGGCATCCAAAGCGTCTGGACGAAAGTCAATTGCCACGCCTTCCATATCAAATAGCCGTGCATACTGCTTGGTCAATGCATTGCGCGGCTCCGTCAGGATTCGGACCAGCGCTTCTTTATCCAGCTCGTCGAGAGTTGCGATAACCGGTAGACGACCCACAAACTCGGGAATCAGGCCATAACGTACCAGGTCTTCCGGTTCCAGGTCATGCAAGGTTTCACCGAAGTTACGTTTGTCATCCTTGCTTTTCACTTCAGCGCTGAAACCAATCCCGCCTTTCTCGGAACGTTCGCGAATAACCTTATCAAGACCGGCAAAAGCACCACCGCAAATAAACAATATATTTGAGGTGTCGACCTGCAAAAATTCCTGCTGTGGGTGCTTGCGACCGCCTTGAGGTGGCACGGATGCAATAGTCCCCTCTATCAGCTTCAGCAACGCTTGCTGTACACCTTCACCCGAAACATCTCGTGTAATGGAAGGGTTGTCTGATTTACGGGATATTTTGTCAATTTCGTCAATATAAACGATGCCTTGCTGCGCTTTTTCTACATCGTAGTCACACTTTTGCAACAACTTCTGAATGATATTTTCTACGTCTTCACCGACATATCCCGCCTCAGTTAAGGTGGTTGCATCGGCAATGGTAAAAGGTACATCGAGTAAACGCGCCAGGGTTTCGGCCAGCAAGGTTTTACCGCTACCGGTCGGGCCGACCAACAGAATATTACTCTTGCCCAGTTCTACAGGTTCTTTATCCTTGCCTTTGTCACCGACCCTGAGGCGCTTGTAATGGTTATACACAGCCACGGCCAATACTTTCTTGGCCTTCTGTTGACCAATAACGTATTGATCGAGAATGGCGGAAATTTCGTGAGGCTTCGGCAATTTGTCTGAGCTGCCTTCAATACTGCTCTCTTGTATCTCTTCGCGAATAATGTCGTTACATAAATCAACACATTCATCACAAATGAATACCGAGGGCCCTGCAATTAATTTGCGAACCTCATGCTGACTTTTGCCACAAAACGAGCAATATAAGAGTTTCCCGTTTTTGTCGCCAGCGTCACTGGTGTGATCGGTCATTGAAACCACTCCGTCAAGTATTTCAGGATAACTATGCGTGCGTTACCCTCGATTTCAAGCTCTGCAGTTCTTTTTATAACTCACTGCATGGATTTATTTGGTGATTATGCGCTTTTCAATTACTGCATCAACCAAACCGTATTCCTGGGATTGCGTTGCTGACATAAAATTGTCGCGCTCAGTATCTCTTTCGATTTTTTCCACTGGTTGCCCCGTATGGAATGCCATCAGCTCGTTTAGACGCCCGCGAATCTTTAAAATTTCCTGCGCGTGAATATGGATGTCAGAGGCCTGGCCTTGGGCGCCACCGCTGGGCTGATGGATCATGACCCGCGAGTTAGGCAAACAATAACGCTTACCCTTCGCTCCAGCGGTCAACAAAAAAGCACCCATGCTACAAGCCTGGCCAATGCACATCGTGCTTACATCCGGCTTGATAAATTGCATGGTGTCATAAATCGACATTCCGGCCGTCACTGAACCACCGGGTGAATTAATATATAAATGAATATCTTTGTCGGGATTTTCAGCTTCCAGAAACAGCAACTGAGCCACAACCAGGTTAGCCATATAGTCTTCGACTGGCCCCACCAAAAAGATCACCCGCTCTTTCAATAAACGGGAATAAATATCGTATGAGCGCTCACCGCGCGCCGTTTGTTCTACAACGATGGGCACCAGGCCACTGTTGATAATGGATGGGGCTGATTTGGAATAATCGTACGACATGTGCCTTCTTTTATCCTTGTGCCAGGGAAAGAAACAACTCAGATCAACCAGTTGCAGACCTGATATGACAATAGGGAGCTTAACCTGTGATGCGATTATATGCCAGTATCAAGCGCATTTGGGGAGAGAATTTGGGAGGAAGAAAGCCGCAAAATCAGCGTTTTGCGGCTTTTTTGAACATTTATCGCTGAGGGTTGGTGGACTTGATTACTTCGTCATAGCTGGATTGCTGCTCAGTGACTTTCGCCTGGGAAAGAATGTAATCAACCACCTGATCTTCCAGGACAGCAGATTCAACTCCCGCCATCAGCTCACGGTTACTGTTGTAGTATTCGATAACTTCCTGGGGCTCCTGATAAGTTGAAGCAATATCATCAATCATAGATTTCACACGCTTGGCATCCGGCTTCAGCTTGGCTGACTTGACGATTTCACCCACAATCAAACCAAGAGTTACCCGGCGCTCGGCTTCTTCCTGGAACATGGTATCGGGCAACAGGGATTTAACGTCGAAGTTCTGCTTTTGGCCGCCAAAACGCTGCAGCATCTGCTCCCTTAACACGTTGATCTCATTAGCCACCAACGCCTTGGGAACCTCGGTGGAGTGGGAAGCAATCAATGCATCCATCACCTGCCCTTTAACCTTGGCTTTAATGGCATTGCTCAGCTCGCGATCCATGTTAGCCTTAACTTCTTTACGGAACTGCTTCTCGCCACCCTTTTCAACACCAAACTTCTGGAAGAATGCCTTGTTCAGTTCAGGCAAGACACTTTCGGATACCGTGTGAACCTTGATAGCGAATTCAGCATTCGCGCCTTTCAATTCTTCGGATTGATAGTCTTCCGGGAAGGTCACCTTAATAACTTTTTCTTCGCCGGCCTTCATACCGACAATACCGTCTTCGAATCCGGGAATCATGGATTTGGAGCCAAGCACCAGATCCTGACCTTCGGCTTTACCACCGGCAAACTCCACGCCGTCTTTGGTGCCAACAAAATCAATATTGACCTTGTCGCCATCAGCAGCAGCGCGATCTACTTCGATCCAGGTAGCCTGATGTTTACGCAGAACCTCGATCATATTGTCGATGTCCGCTTCCGTCACCTCAGCTGAAATACGAGTCAGCTCATAGGTGCTCAAGTCGCTTAAGGTAACCGTAGGATACACCTCAAAGGTAGCAACATATTCCAGGTCCTTGCCAATTGCCATTTGCTTCGGCTGGATGCTTGGCTGACCCGCAGGCTTCACGTTCTCTTTTTGTACAGCTTCATAAAAGGAGCGGCTGATCACTTCACCGACCACTTCCTGGCGCACGCCGGCACCATAACGGCGCTTAACTTCAGACAATGGCACTTTACCCTTGCGGAAACCATTGATACGCACATTGCGGGCAGCCTCTTTCAGGCGCTTTTCTACTTCGCTTTCTACTTGCTCAGCAGGCACGCCAATCGTCAGACGGCGCTCCAGACCAGAAGTCGTTTCAAGTGAAACCTGCATATTATCCTCGTGATATAACAAAGATTATTCAAATGGGAGTGGGGCTGCGGAAAGCAACTCGCTCATAACCTGCTCAAAATGGTGCGGTCGGAGAGACTCGAACTCTCACACCTTGCGGCGCCAGAACCTAAACCTGGTGTGTCTACCAATTCCACCACGACCGCATATGCCAAAACTTGATAATGGTAATTGGCGATATAAAAAGCGCTAACCCTTTGATTTCTATAATTAAAATAAGAGATCAAACAGGCTCATGGGCGCGAAGGGTGCTGATTGTGCCACAGTCGTTGATGACGTTCAACAAAAGGCTGTGGTTTGGCGACCCAAGTTTATCGCGCTCAATATTCGCTACTTGTTTCGCGTTGCCGGGCGACAAGCGATGAGAACGCATTTTCCCATTGCCGGAGTATCTCCAGATCCACGTCCAGATCCTGATCAGAACCCTCGAGAATCTTCACTGCGATGAGGTTATCCGACTCCGCGTCATTATCCCGGTGTTCTGAATCATCTTTCGGTGCCGACCATATGCTTTTGTAATAGCGCTGTAATTGACCCAGCCAGGAATTCGAATCATCCACCAGCAACGTCAGCTCCGTCGCCTCCGCCGGCGCTTTGTCAATCGCTGCTAACGCGGCGACCAGACTGGAACAATCGTTAATTTCTGCAACATCAGCAACTCGATAATTCTCCGCCAGTTCACGCAGGTAATGATGGAAGCCACATACCAAATGAAATACAACCGCGTCCATCAGTGCCTGAAGCTGCAGTCGCTCTACCGCTGAGGTGGGATGATCTGACACAGAGGCTATTTTAAGGAGCGCACGCGCATAGGCTAATTTCTGGTTAACACGTGAAAGACTGGCGTTGGCCATAATGCATACCCTTTATATAACTGTGGCGCACCCAGTGCGCCACATAATCGAACAACGAGCAACCAACAAGAGCTATTTTGACGGCACCCATTTTCCGTTTTGATAGAAAGCCTTCCAACCGGTCGCCTTGCCATCAACCTCTGTCTGCACATATTGCTCTTTGGTTTTACGGCTGAAGCGAATGACCGTTTTATTACCCTCCGGATCTTTGACCGGCGCAGATAATAAGAAGCGATATTTGGGATCAATCTGGTCTTTGTAAGGTAGCAGTTCCGCAACCAGTGGCGCACGGGTTTCCCGATTTTTGGGAAATTGGCTTGCTGCCAGGAACAACCCCGATGCACCGTCACGCAGTACATAGTGATCGTCCACTTTTTCGCACTTTAATTCAGGCATGGCAATGGGGTCGACTTTTGGCGGCGCCGCCTCCCCATTTTTCAGCAACTTACGCGTATTTTTACATTCGCTGTTGGTGCAGCCGAAATACTTCCCGAACCGGCCCGTTTTAAGCTGCATTTCACTGCCGCATTTATCACACTCAAGCGTGGGGCCTTCGTAGCCTTTTAACTTGAAAGTGCCCTGCTCGATTTCATAGCCTGGACAGTCAGGGTTATTGCCGCAGATATGGATCTTGCGGTGCTCATCAAGCAGGTAACTATCCATTGCAGAATTACAGAGCTTACAACGGTGCTTGGCACGTAGCTGTTTGGATTCCGCTTCTTCGTCAGCATCGGCATCAATGACCTCGTGGCCAGACACCAGATTCATGGTGTTCTTGCAGCGCTCTTTGGGCGGCAGGTTATAACCGGAACACCCCAGGAAGACCCCTGTACTGCCGGTGCGAATTTGCATATGCCGGCCACACAAATCGCATTTCACATCCGTGTCGGTGGGGTCGTTGGCACGCATACCTTTGGTTTTACTGTGAGCCTGGCGCAATTTGTCCGTGAAACCCGCGTAAAACTCATCCAGCAACTTCCGCCAGTCTTTGCCGCCTTGCGCTACCACATCAAGCGATTCTTCCATATTGGCGGTAAAGCTGTAATCCATCAGATCATCGAAGCTTTCAACCAGGCGTTCCGTGACAATATCGCCCATCTTTTCGGCGTAGAAGCGGCGATTTTCCAGACGAACATAGCCGCGCTCCTGGATGGTGGAGATAATCGAAGCATACGTGGACGGACGCCCGATGCCACGTTTTTCCAGCTCCTTCACCAGACTTGCTTCGCTATAACGAGCTGGCGGCTTGGTAAAGTGCTGCGCCGGATTAAGTTTAATAAGCGGCAAGACCTGACCTACCTTCATATCCGGTAGAACAACGTCTTCATCCTTTTTGGCCAGTTGGGGCAGGACTTTGGTGAAACCGTCAAAGCGAATCACCCGACCGCGGGTGCGCAACTCGTAGTCTGCCGCGTTAACCACTACCGTCGTACTGGTATATTCCGCCGGGCTCATCTGACAGGCAACAAATTGCTGCCAGATAAGAGAATACAAACGCTCGGCGTCCCGCTCCATCCCGCTGAGGTGGTTCGGAAGCACAGAAACACTGGAAGGACGAATAGCTTCGTGAGCCTCCTGGGCACCTTCCTTGCTGGAATATACGGGTGGATTTTCAGGTAAATAGCGCTTTCCGTATTGATCAAGGATATAAGCGCGGCAGGATTCCACTGCCTCCTGGCTCAAATTCGTAGAATCGGTACGCATATAAGTGATGTAGCCCGCCTCGTACAATCGCTGGGCCATCATCATGGTTTTCTTTACCCCGAACCCGAGGCGCGTGCTGGCCGCCTGTTGCAGGGTCGAGGTAATAAAAGGAGCAGAAGGTTTTGATTGGGTCGGTTTATCTTCACGGCTGACCACGGTGTAGCTGGCATCTTGCAGCACCCGCACGGCCGCCATGGCGTCAGCTTCGTTCAGCGGTTTAAAGGCATCGTCTTTGTATTTTTTAACTTCAAACGCTGCTTGCGCCTTGTCAGCTTTAAGATCGGCAAAGACGGTCCAATATTCTTCCGGTATAAACGCGCGAATTTCACGCTCGCGTTCTACCACCAGGCGAACGGCCACTGACTGCACACGCCCGGCTGATAGGCCCCGCGCCACCTTTTCCCACAACAGTGGCGAAACCATATAGCCTACAACCCGATCAAGGAAGCGGCGCGCTTGTTGCGCATCCACACGGTTCTGGTCTATCGGGCCAGGACTTTTGAAGGCATTCTGGATGGCTGATTTAGTGATCTCATTAAATACGACGCGGCGATAGCGATCATTGTCACCACCAATTGCCTCACGCAGGTGCCAGGCGATGGCTTCCCCTTCCCGGTCCAAGTCCGTTGCGAGGTAAACCTGATCGGCTTTTTCCGCCAATTTTTTCAGTTCCTCTACAACCTTCTCTTTTCCCGGCAAAATTTCATAATGGGCGGCCCAGTTATTCTCCGGGTCAATCCCCATACGGTTAATGAGTTGTTGTTTGCCCTTTTGCTCCTGATAAGCCGCCTTTTCTTCGGCGGACATCTTGCGTGTTGCAGCAGCTTGCTTGGCCCGCTCTTTGGCGTCCACGGGCTTGGATGCGCCACTGGTTGGCAGGTCACGGATATGGCCGATACTGGATTTGACGATAAAGTCCCCACCAAGATATTTATTGATTGTTTTAGCTTTGGCTGGTGATTCGACAATTACTAAGGATTTGCCCATAGCGTTCTTCTATAAATTCCCAATAAGTGGTCTGGCGGCTGCGCCAATGGCGGCGTATATTTCAACAGTCCCTTGAGGCAGATATCATGAGACGGGCTAAAATGCCGACAAGGTGCGCATATATAAGTCTTGAATCTATCAGGGTCAAGGGGCTGTCCTGCGACAAGGCCGGCTAAAATAGTCGTTCCAAGGCATCGACGACCATCTGAGCCCGTCTTTCGCTAGCACCGAAGGGCCAGACTAACTCTTTGATTTTGTTTTATTTTTTTGAAGTTTTTATGATTTTTCCCCAAGCTTGCAATCAGGCATGCAAAACAGGGGTAATTTTTTACGGAATATTACCGAAGATTGATGATGACTCTTCTTTTTATACTCATATTTGTCACTCTCGCTGCACTGGGATTGGTCAGTATCATCAATCAGGTGCAAAAACGTGAGCGCGCACGCCGTATGCAACAGCGACAAATGCGACTCCAGGTGGAGCTTCTGGAAGAAGTTGTCGATTGCCTGATGCAAACACTACCCGACCGACAAATAGCCAAACACGTTAACGATGAGATCCTCGACCTTTTGCAAAAGATATTGCAGTTGGAGCGACGCAACACCACTCACATCGAAGCCAGCATCAAGTACGCGGAAACACGCGGGAATGAGTTGGTTGCCCTGAAGTCGCGGCCACGTACCAGCTACCTGAAGGACAGCGACGTTCAGATTGCCCAGGCGCAATCACATCTGAATAAAGCCGCCCAGGTGCTGCGCCACCAGCATAGTCTGGGCCGAGTAAGCGACGAGGAGCTGGATGTTTATCTCAATGAACTCAGCTGGGCACACTTGATGGTGAGCGCTGTTTCGTTTATCGGTCAGGGGTACAAAGCCAGTGGCCGGGGCGACATCTTTTCAGCCCAGGCCTACTATAAAAAAGCCCAGTACTTACTTATTGAATCCACCCATTCCGATCCCAAACGCATGCGTATGATCCGGGAATTGGGGGAAACCATAGCAGGTACCCGCAAAGTATTAAGCGAAGACCTGATGCCCGAAGACGCGGCGCTGCTTTAAACGCGCTCCAGCGGGACTCACTCAACCACACCCTCAGTCGGACCGCACCAGCTGCAACTGCTGGAGCAACTGAAACAAGGTCTCGAGCCGGGCAATTCCGCCTGCTTCAGACCAGTAAAAACCGTATCCCTGAACCCCCGCTTCCACCGCGTGAACAGAAGCGGGCAACTGGGGCAGTATTTTTTCCAGTTTACCCAGTTCAGCAGGCGCAGCACGGCCGTTACCGTGCCATTGCCAGGAGCCCATATAGTGGGCTTCATGGGCATAGGGTGTGCGAACCAATAACCACTCCGGACGCGCTTGCGTCTTCGACGGTGTCTCATCAGGTAACGAGTAGACAGGCATTGCCGAGGGAGCTTCGGTGTCGGTCTTTTGTTGCGGCAAGGAGACGACACGTATCCGCATTCCCATCTCCATTGCTTTGCGGCGCAAGTGTTCCTGGCTGCGCTGGGTTGCGCTGGGCTGTAACATCATAATCGGCCCCAGTACCATCGCCACAACACCGATCACGATAAGAATTATCCAGAGATTCATTCGATTTTTTCCTGTTCATCCTGTTAAATGGTGGAGGGTTTACCGGTCTGGTCACGCTTGATAAATGAGACTAGTATTAGGAAATCCCACACGTTGGGCTATTGCAACTAGACAATAATTAATCAAAGGTTTCACACGGGACAGCCATTATGACTCCGCTCTATCGCCATATCATTGTCGGGTTGGATTTATCTGAAGAATCACCACAGGTGTTATCCAAAGCAGTCGCCTTGGCCAAAGCATGTGAGGCGCAATTGAGTGTGGCACACGTCATTGAGCCAATCACATTTGCTTATGGCGGGGATATGCCGGTGGATTTATCGGAAGTCCAGGAACAACTGCAACTCAAAGCGGAACAGGAGCTGCAACGTCTGGCCAGCCAGGCCAACTTCCCTATCCAGCAGGAACATGTGCTCGTGGGCCAACCAGCCACTGAACTGCATTACCTGGCCAATCAACAGGACGCCGATCTGATTATCGTTGGCAGCCATGGACGTAAGGGCTTTGCACTTTTGCTCGGTTCTACGTGTAACAGCGTATTGCACGGCGCCATGTGTGACGTCCTCGCGGTCCGGGTCAATCCTCCCGAAGACAAAAAATCATCGTAGCCAGTGTTAGTTTGCTTGCTGCAGGTCCTCAAGCTCCGCCCAGCGTTCGAAACATTGCTCCAGCTCCGCTTCGATGTGAGCCAAGGCTTGCATCTTGGCGTCTACGTGGCTTTTGTCCCGAGTAAAAAATTCCGGTGCTGAAACTTCCGCCTGAAGTTCTGCTTGTTGTTGCTCCAGTTGTTCTATTTTTCCAGGCAGCTCATCAAACTCCCGCTGCAATTTGTAGCTGAGTTTTTTCCCGCGGGACGCGGGTTTTGGTTCTGTTTTGGACTGCTGTGGTGACTGCTCAGTTGATGGCAATGACGCCGCTTCATTTGCAGGTAAATCCGGTTCAGTCCACTTACCACCCTGACGAATCCAGTCATCGTAACCACCGACATATTCCAACACATTACCGCGCCCTTCGAAGGCGATGACGCTGGTCACGATGTTATTCAGGAATGCGCGATCGTGACTCACCAAAAGCACGGTTCCATCGTAGTCATTGAGGATGTCTTCCAGGAGTTCCAGTGTTTCCACATCCAGGTCATTGGTAGGTTCGTCGAGGACCAGAAGGTTGGCTGACTTGCTGAACAGCTTTGCCAGCAATACGCGATTTCGCTCACCGCCCGACAATGCGCGCAACGGCGTGCGTGCGCGTTCACCGGTAAAGAGAAAATCACTCAGGTAAGAAATAATATGAACGTTTCTTTTGCCTTTACCGTCATCCAGTTCGATAAATTCGCGCCCTTCGGCAATGTTGTCGACAGCGTTTTTATCCAGATCCAATTGATCACGCAATTGATCAAAATAAGCAATGCTAAGATTCGTTCCCAAGCGAACCTGACCGCGCTGCGGTTGCAATTCGCCCAGAATGAGTTTTAACAGCGTACTTTTACCCACACCGTTGGCGCCAACCAGGCCAATGCGGTCACCACGTATAATCGTGCTGGAAAAATCCTGCACAATGACTTTATCGCCCCAGGCGTAATGAACACCGGTTAATTCCGCAACCAGTTTTCCTGAGGCTTCACCGCTGGTCAGTGAGAAATTGGCTTTTCCGATCACTTCGCGCCGTTGCGAGCGAACATTACGCAGTTCTTTGAGTGCCCTCACCCGCCCCTCATTGCGCGTGCGGCGCGCCTTGATCCCCTGGCGAATCCAGACTTCCTCTTGCGCAAGTTTTTTATCAAACAGCGCGTTATGACGCGCTTCTTCCGCGAGCGCCTGTTCGCGATAAACCAGATAACTCGCGTAGTCACCGGCCCAGTAACGCAAGTGGCCGCGATCCAGCTCGGCTATGTGAGTAGCCAGGGTTTGCAGCAAGGAGCGGTCATGCGTGATAAAAACCAGCGCGCCTTTAAAGTTAAGCAACTGTTTTTCGAGCCAGTCGATCGCAGCAATATCCAGATGGTTGGTCGGTTCGTCGAGCAACAACACATCCGGGTCACCCACCAGCGCCTTGGCCAGCGCAACACGACGGCGCCAGCCGCCCGACAATTCGCGCATATAACGTTCCGCTGGCAGCTCCAGGCGCGACAACACCGTCTCAACCTGTTGTTGCAAACTCCAACCATCGCGCGCTTCTATGTGTTGCTGCAGCTCGGCCATACGTGCCATACGCGCATCGGAAAAATCAGCGGCGTGCGCTAATTGGCGATACTCTGCCAATAAATCACCCATACCCTGAAATTGCGCAGCCACCACATCAAATACTTTGCGATCATCTGCCTCTGGCAGGTCCTGCTCCAGACGTGCAATACGCACACCGCTCTGCCGAATCACATCGCCCTTGTCCAGATCAACGTCGCCGGCAATGACTTTCAGCAAACTGGATTTGCCTGCACCGTTTCGCCCGATCAAGCACAGCCGCTGCCCGCGCTCGATGGTGAGGTCAATCTGATCCAGTAGCACTTGCAAGCCGTAACTCAGATAGGCTTTTTCCAATTTAATCAAGGACATAGAAAGTCATTCACCCACAGTCGTAAGAATCGAATACAGCCTCGGCTGGCGAGGGCCAGCATGATAACGCTTTTGCGTCCGATAACGCAGGCTAAATTACTTCAAAATCGAGTATCAGCGAGTGCAGGTTTTGATCATAAAAAATTGAACTGGAGCTGTGTCAAAAAGTCGAACCCAGCAGGCAGATACCAGGGTTTACTTGCATCAGATAACGAATAAAAGCAGGTGAACAGACGACACGCTTTCTCACTTTATATCAATAAGTTAGAAATTTTTTCTCTATAGAAGATGAAGTTTACGCTGACCACTGGCGAATCCGATAATCCACTGTTATTCTCAATGTATTCGCTATAAGTAAGGCTTTTCGATAAAGCCGGAATTCTGTTTTACACCGCGTTAAGACGTATCCGAGGTTTTCAATGCGCGCATGGTTTTTGTCGGCACTCCGCCCTCTCGCTGCCGGAGTGTTTTGTAGCTTTATTAGCTTCCCCCACGCCTTTGGGATTGAAAAAGATCCTGTCGTCCCACCTTCGCCCGATGCAGGCGAAGCGGTTAAAGCAAGCGAAACGATGGTTGAGACGCTGGTTCATGTAGACCGAGCCAAGCAACGGAAGGATTACGCCGCTGCTAAAACAGCCCTGAATCGCCGTCAGGTAAAAACTTACAATACCTTAGTCGCCGCATTAAAAGATTATCCGCTGCTGCCCTACCTTGAATACCAGGATATTGGCAATCGTCTGAACAATTTACCCAAGGCGGACGTCGCCGCGTTCTTGTCTGCCTATCCCGGTTCCTACCTGAGCGACCGCCTCTCCCATCGTTGGTTGAGAACCCTGGCAGCCCGCCAGAAATGGCAGGATTACAACACCTTCTATAATGCGGAATTAAATGATCCCGAGCTTGCCTGCAACAGCCTTCGTGCTCGCCTGGAAACAGGTGATGAAACGGCCTATGACGATGTTGCACCGTTATGGAATATCGCCGAATCACAATCCAAAGCCTGTGACCCGGTGTTTACCCGCTGGATAGCGGCCGGGAAGCTGACCCCCGAGTTGTTGTGGGAAAGGCACAGCAAAGCCTTGCAAGCCGGCAATACCAGTCTTGCCAGTTATTTATCCCGTCAAATGGCGGAGCCACAGCAAAAGCTCGCAGTGCTCTTTCAGGATGTGCGTCGCAATCCTGGCCTGTTAGCGCAAACCACACGCTTCAGCACCCAGTCACCGGAAATGCAGGAAATTATCCTCTACGGTTTGCAGCGCATGGCGTTAACGGACGCGCCCAAAGCACTGGTTCTCTGGCAAGGTTACGACGCGCAACAATTATTTGAAGACAGCAAGCGCCTGGAAACCCAATACCACATTGCAACCCGTCTGCTGCGCCAGGACAATCCGGAGGCGGCGGAAACCTTGCTGTCATCTATCTCCCAAATTACCAGCACCGACCTCACCGAAGCGTTGATTCGCGATTCCCTGCGCAAGCAGGATTGGGAAAAAGCCTACACCTGGTTGACCAGATTGCCGATTGATGCACAACAAACGGAGCGCTGGTTATATTGGCGCGCCCGCATTATGGAAGAGCTTGATATCAAGGAAGTCGATGGCCAAAGCGTGCAATCGCTTTATAACCGCGTTGCCGCGACCCGCAGCTTTTACGGCTTTTTATCTGCGGATAAATTAGGTTACGAATATCGACTGGTTGATAAGCCCATGCTGATTTCTCCTGAGTTGCAACATCAGGTTGAGCAGGCACCAGGCATTCAGCGGGCGCGGGAGCTCTATATTCTGGGTGACATCTATGGCGCAAGCCGGGAGTGGTTTCACACCACCCGCCGTATGAAAACTGAAGAGATTGTTGCTGCCGGTCGGCTGGCAGACCGCTGGGGTTGGCACCGCCAGGGCATTCAGGCGATGATCGACGCAGAATACTGGGACGACCTGCAAGTCCGCTTCCCGCTCGCTTATCAGGAACACGTTGCGACTGCTGCAAAAGCGACTTCGGTAAACCCGCTGTTCCTGTTTGCCATTGCACGGCAGGAAAGCGCATTCAGTCCGGATGCCCGCTCTTCGGCGGGTGCCTTAGGCTTGATGCAGCTGATGCCCGCAACGGCGTTACATACAGCCAAGAGTACCGGCATTCCCTATTCCAGCAAGCAGGATTTATTAAAGCCGGAAAAAAACATTGCCTTGGGCAGTCGTTACCTGAACCAATTATTGAACCAGTTCAACGGCAACCGCATCCTCGCGGCAGCGGCGTACAACGCGGGTCCGACTCGGGTCAAACAATGGCTGAGCAAGGACGATGCAAAATTGCCCTATGACGTCTGGATTGAAACTATTCCGTTCCATGAAACCCGTGGTTATGTCCAGAACGTGCTGTCGTTTTCGGTCATCTACGGCTACCGCACCGGCGAGAAGCAACCATTTATTACGCCGCTGGAAGCCGGTAATTCCTTATAGTTTGTGTATTTATCAAAGGCCCGATATCGCTAAAAAAAGCGGGCCTTTAATCATTCCCTGCGTTGAGTTTTCATTTAGCCATATAAGTCATACAATGAGGAGCAGTTTGCTCAACATCATTGATGCCGCCAGACTCGCATGGTTGATCAACGGTAAGGATTTCACAGCAGTTTATGTCCGAGTTATTGCCCTTGCTGGCGCGCCAGCCGATTTTCAATCGCAAGATGCAAGTGGTTGCATATGAATTGCTATGCCGCAGTTGCGATTTGAACGAATACACCGCAGACAGTGGCGATATGGCCAGTTCACAAGTTCTGCTGCATACCTTTACCGAATTATCGATCCACAGTGTTGTCGGCCATCATCAAGCCTTTATTAATTTCACCCGCACCCTGCTGATGACACCACCGCCCTTTGACCGGCGGCAACTGGTGGTGGAAGTGCTTGAAGGCCAGCAAATTGATGCACAAATGTTGCACAGCCTGCGCAGCTTGCGCGAACAGGGTTACACCATTGCGCTGGACGATTTTGAGCTGACTGACGAAACCCGCGATCTCATTCCTTATGCCGACATCATCAAGCTGGATGTCTTGCAACTCTCGCCCCAACAAATCCGTGAACATATCGATTACCTCAAGCCTTTCGGCCTCACATTGTTAGCGGAAAAAGTAGAAACCTACGAGATGCTCGAATACTGTAAGGATGCAGGATTTGATTTATTTCAAGGCTATTTCCTTGCACGCCCCAAGGTGATCAAGGGGCGCAGGATTACCGAGAATAAACAGGCGGTTTTACAGCTGCTTTCCGTGCTTCACGATCCGGATGTGCCGCTGGAACGCGTAGAGCAATTGGTAGCACGCGATCCCATGCTCAGCTATAAACTCTTGCGTTTGGTTAACTCGGCGGCCTTCGCCCTGCCACGCACCATCGAATCATTGCGTCAGGCCATTACCTTACTCGGGCTCAACATCATCAAGAATTGGGTAAATTTATTGGCGATGGCCAATCTCGGCGATAAGCCGGTTGAGCTGAGTATCGCCGCGTTGACGCGCGCGCGTATGTGCGAAATTATTGCAGCGACCATGAGCGGCAAAAAACGTCAGGATACGTTTTTCACCGTGGGGCTATTGTCCACCCTGGATGCCTTTATGGATGCGCCACTTGAAGTCTTGCTCGGAAATATCTCACTGAGCGAGCAACTGAATGAAGCGTTATTAAAACATTTGGGTGATGAAGGGAAAGTGCTGGATATCGTCGAACATTATGAGCGAGCAGAGTGGGATAAGATTGACTGGGAATACCTGGGATCACGCAGTATCTCTCCGGATACCCTGTCACATATTTATCTGGATGCTTTGAGCTGGGTTACCACAACCATGGAAACCATGGGCTTTAATCCGCGTTAATTTGCTGATAATCGTTAATAAAACTCCGCGCTTGCTCGGCAGAAAAAGGCCAGGCCAATTCCTTAACAGACTGCTCAAAAGCGATAACCGGAATACGAATACCGTAGCGCTCAATCAGTTCATCCGAATCTGCAATGTCCACCTCTTCCAAACGCAAACCGAATTCCGTCAGTAACGGCCATAACACTGTTTTAGCTGCTTCGCACAAGTGGCATCCCGCTGTGGTGTAGAGAAGAATTGACGACATAAAAAAACCTGCTACAAAAAAGCGAATTGTAACAGGTTCTATTTCGTAATCAGCGACGGGCTTAGATCTTAAGTCGGATTCAGATTTTGCAAAACCTGTTCAACAAAACCGCGGAATCTATCAGCAGGCGATGGTGTTTGGCTGTCATCCGGCGCCACAATGTTTCCACTTAACGTTAACAGTACATTTTTCGGTTCTGCAAAATCGCCGGCTGTCTCCAGGGCATCCAGTAGGTCGCGGATAAAGTGTCCGACGGGCAAGAGGCGCTCTCCCGGATTTTCACCCAAGGGCGAATCATTAAATTGTTGATAAGCGGTACTGACACGCTGCACATCAACCTGGGTTAAATTCAATGAGAAGGCGGTAATCTGCTCCTGGTCGTAACCCAATGCCAACGCCTGGTTGAACGCCTCGTCGAGATTACCGGCAAAAAAATCGCCAGCTAATTGGTTAACTTGCCCCAATAAATCTTCAATCGCCTGCATTTCCTGTTCGTTCAAATCGCCCTGGACCGACCAACTGGATGCACGCGTTGCGCTGTAGGAAGCATTCATGGCTTCAACCGATGAGCCCCCGCTCACACCTTTGGTGTATTGGCTGCTGAAGGCTTGTGAGCTGCTGGCAGAGATAGTGACTTTATCGCCGTCAGCCGTGGTCAACTGAAAGCTGAAACTGCTCGCGCTGGCATATTGATAGCTGGAATTGACCAGCGCGCCATACGCCTGCTGGCGTGTGGCTAGTGGCGTGGCCTCAGGGGTGCTTTCCGTTTCCGTCACGGCACCCAGGAATTTTTCCCGCAACGCGTCGATGCCACTCAACACCAGGTCGTAGGTCGTACCGATATCCTGCTCCACTTCCGGCGATAGCATACTGAGTGCCTTGAGCTTTTCGCTGGCTTCCGCGAAGCCTTTCTTGAAGCCTGCCAGCCCAGCCTCCAGACGCGATTCCAATTGCTCGCGGGTAGCACCTTCAGCGACATCCATCTGTAAGCGACGTTCGATAAAACCCAGGATATTGCCCGCCACTTTTTCGGCGGTCAGCGGCTCAAAGGCTGCAAACTGACTTGCTGCACCCTGCTTGGTCTGCAGTTTTTCATAGCCCATTGTCAGCGTGCGTTCAAACAATGCCAGTGCATCTTGCCTGGAGGGAGCAGAAGAAACGGTGGGATCCCGGGAAACACCGGTGGCAAGCCGGTTATTGGCTGTACGGTTGTCGTCCGCTGCTGGAACATGGCTGCTCAGGCGAGCGGGCGATTGGGAAAGCGATGGAATATGCATTGGGCCCCCATAACATTGAATCAACGTCGATTACCGGGGGTATCGGCCAAAGTTTAATCAACTTTAGCCGCTTTTTTAACGGCGGGTAAAATAAAGGGCTGCAACCACGACTACTGCGATAACCACCAGCAAGGCCAGGCCCATTCGGCCATGTCTGGGGGTGTCCTCCTCACGGGGATGGGAGGGACGTGCATGGACCGAACGCTGGCCGGCTTTAACATCACCGACAACACTCGCCGTGCTGCGTGGTTTGGCAATGGGCCGGCTTTTCGGCACCGGAGTCGCGTCTGGTATTTTTGAAGCCGGGGCGCGCACGGTAGTCTTAGCCAGGTCGTCAGTGGTGGGACCGATAACACCAAAACTGAGGGTATCGAAACGGAGTTCGTCACCACGTTTTACTCTCGCTTCCGTGACCTGTTTACCATTCACAAAGGTGCCATTGGCAGACCCCAGATCCTTGACATACAGCAAACCATCGAGCACCTGAAGCTGCGCATGCCGGCGCGATAAATGCGCCGCTGCGAGACTGATGTCGCACTCGGTCGCCCGTCCGACAATAGTCATTTCCTTGATTGGAAAAACACGATTGGCCAGCGCGGTGTGATTGGCTTTCAATGCCCAGCCGGTAGTCTTGGGTGCAGGTGTGCGCAATTGGGTAACGTTGCCGGCTTCGACGATGGCTTCCTTGGGCTCCCGCTTGGGATCGATCACCTGTAGCTCCACTGCACCCAGGGTAATCACATCATCCGGCTTTAACGTACAGATACTGGTAACATCTTCGTCGTTCACCTTGACCGGTTTTTCCGGTACCAGGTTTTTCAGGGTAAGCTGTTCATGTTCGACGAGCACTTCAATGTGGCTGTCGGCAACCTCTGCATCATCCACAACCAGGTCATTGGTTATAAGCCGACCAATTGTCACCTTTGGTTCTACTAACCATACCGCATTATATTTATTGTTTTTGAAGCGGATTTTTAGCATATAAGGTTCCTTATTCAGAGGGCGCGCCGCGTAATTTCAAAGGGCACCGCGGATAATGCTATAGCATGCGCCGCATTTCAACTGTGATCAGCATTCATGCTTCCTAGGGCAACCAAAGTTGAAATACACCACCGCCCAAAGGCCCCTGATTCGCAAGCTGAATATGACCGTGTTGTTCCCGGGAACGATGCAAACCGGCAACGCGATGCGCAAACAATAACCCAAGGTTGGTGCTACCGGAAGAAAATGATACGCCGGCATTTATCTCATGCGGTGCAGCTAACATACTCGGCGGGTAACCCTGCCCGTCATCGGCGATGGCTATGCAAAGTTTGTTGTCGATAATTTTTGCAGACACTTGCAGAGTATTGCGACAGTAGCGCGCACAATTCACCAGAATATTATTTATCACACCACCAACCAGTTCACCGTCAAAATACCAGCTCAGATCTTCATCACAATCTACTTGCAACTGAATGCCACGCGTCCGCAACAACATGTCATTGCGCGCGAGCTGTTCTTCGAGTACATCAATGACATGGTGTTCATCTATCTGCACCAATAAATGTTCGTGTTGCATGCGGTAAAGGGACAGCAATTGAATCAGCTCGCTGTTGATGCGGGCGGCCTCATATTCCAATATGGCATAGGTTCTGGTTTGTTCGTCATCTTGCGGTGGCGATTTTTCCATTAGGGTTGCGAGGGTATTTAACAGCATACCCAAGGAATTTTTCATGTCATGAACACTGGATGCCAACACAAAAGCAAAATCCAGTGGCGAGTCCTTGGCGGAGGTCATATTGTTATCATCAATCATATAATGTGCTCACAAAAAAAGCGGGCTGGCGGATCAACGCCGGCGGTTGTTATCCAGGTTACGCAGCATCTCCTGCAACTGACGGAAGCGGCGATATTGATCGTGGGCCGCCACAATTTTGCCTTCTACCTGAGCCAGGGTATCGATGGCCAGATCCATGGAGGCTGCGTCAGCCTCTATCTTTAATTTATCGACCAGGGCTTGTACCAGATTCAAACGAATACCGATGTGATTGGGAAAGGTTTGCAGTGCATCTTCAAAACATTGAATAGCCGCTTCGTAGTCGCTGGCTTCGTAGCAAGCAATGCCTTTCTTGTTGATAGCGGCCACCAATGAACGGTTTTTTTCACTGGCAGGCTCTTCCAATAATGCATCGAGCTTTTCCAGATCCCGCTCGGAACCTTTATAGCGTTCCAGCAAAGTGCGGGTCAGCTCGTCTGCCATGTTTTTTTGGCCTACCGCGACAAAGGCCCGAACCAATTCTATGTCGGCAGCAATCGGCAGTATATCCAGATCGGCGCTCAGGTTTCTCGCCGCCTGCAATAACTCTTCTGCTTTCCTTGTTTCACCATTACTCGCATACAGTTGCGCCTCAATCAGTAGCGCTTCAATTTTTTCTTCAGGGGATTTGGTGAAACGCTGTTCCAGCTCCGCCATGGTTTTTATGGCTTCACGTAGCAAGGGCTTGGCCAGAATTTTATCTTCACGGAATAAAGCCAAGGTGGCGCGCGCAAAACCGATATGGTTTTCCAGCCGGTCATAGAAAGAATTTTCGCCCAGGCGGACGGTTCGCCGATAAGCGTTGGCTGCCGTCTCGGCATCGTTATTCAGCATGGCAACATCACCCAGCTGCTGCTGCCGCAAGATCGACAGGGGGGATATCTCCACCGTCTGCTGCAGCACCTCCTGTAAACGCTTGTGCAAGTGTTGCTCGCGATAAATTTCGGCCTGTAAATCGTAGGCTTTCATGCACAGCGGATTGGTATTCATTACCTCCTCTAACCATTGCTGGGCACTCACCAGGTCGCCTTGCATTTTTTTTACCCGCGCCATGCCCACCTGCGCCCAATCCAGTTGGCGCACATCCAGCACGTCACGATAAACGGCCTCCGCTTTTTCATAGGCACCGGTCTGGATGTAGAGCTGCCCCAGCAGTTTCTGGCATTGGTTGGCATAACGGCCACCACCGTTAATTTCGCGCAGACACAACGCCTCGGCTACATCCCAGCGCTCATTATCCATCGCCTGCATAATCGGTAACATGCGGGTTCGCTGCGCAAAAAGCCGACTCAGGCGCTGCTGTAATGCCTTGGTGGTAATGGGTTTGGTGAGGTAGGCATCCGGTTCATAATCGTAGGCGGCCATGATGATACTTTTGCTCGACTCGGCGGAGATCAGAACAAACAGGGCGTAGCGATTAAGATGGCCGTTCTCGCGCAAGTCTTCCAGAACCTGCTGACCGGTCTTGCCTTTACCCAAGTTATGGTCACAGAGGATCAGATCGTAAGATTTGTTCTTGCAATGACGGAGGGCATCCGCCCCATTGACGGCGCTGTCAATGTACTGGATACCAATGTCCTGCAACATATTACTCACGGTGACACGAAAGCTATCGAAGTCGTCTACTATCAAGGCGTGGAGTTTATGATATTCCGCCTCAGCCATGGGGAACCCCTCTCAATCCAAAAAGCTATTGTTGGAGCATAGTCCAATTTATCCGGGAGAAAAGTAACAGAGGGAGAAAAACCGGTTATCAGGAAGGATACGGGGTGCGGCGGCGCGACTCGAAGATATTATTTCCATTGCTGCGCTTGGCACTGTGTTTCGCATCAGCCAACAGCAGCGCAACCTGGTGATGCGTCATACAAGCTAATGGATCAGGCTGGACGCAGCCAATGGCCAGCGTCAGTGGACCAAAGCGTTGGCGAACACCCTCACGGTCCTGGCTCCAGTATTCATTGTGAGGGGTCGGCAAAATGGTGTGGTAGATCTCGCTAAACGAGGCGAGGATTTGTTCACATCGCGCGTGCCAGTCGTCACTACGAAACACAATAATAAAATCATCGCCGCCCACATGGCCTACGAAATCCCGGGCAGTGTCAATGTTTGCCATAAGCAACTGGCCCAACTTTACAATGACCTCATCACCGTAGCTGTAACCAAAGGTGTCGTTGAAGGGCTTGAAGTGATTGATATCACAATAGGCCACCACAAATTCGGTGTAACTATTCAATAAATAATCGATCCATTCGTACAGCGGAACGTTACCCGGCAATTGTGTCAGAGGATTGCTGTGACGCGCCGCGCGCAGTTTTTCTTCGGTGATACAACGCAACAGATTACGTACCGTCCCCACCCCGCGATAAAGCCCCTGCTCGCTGATAATGAAATCCACGCTCAGGTTTTGCTGGGGATCTTCGGTGATTAACTGTCCCACCACCTTCAGTTCGGTATCGATCTCCACCGTCAACGACAGTGGGCTAATAAATTCGGTAATCAGCTTGGTGGAGTGCAATTCATGGCCGTAGCGCTGGGCAAAAATATTCAATAATTCCACCCGGCTCACCATGCCGATGGGTTGATTACCGGCCACAACAGGCACGCAGGTCAGGCGCACATCGGCACGGAACATCTTCACCACCTCCGCAGCGGGCGTACCGGGTGACACCACAACTGAGTCAGCCAG
Source organism: Cellvibrio sp. (assembly GCA_035490615.1). Lineage (GTDB taxonomy): Bacteria > Pseudomonadota > Gammaproteobacteria > Pseudomonadales > Cellvibrionaceae > Cellvibrio. Next base: position 6,136 of record DATJLH010000213.1, on the reverse strand, counting down.
GATATCGCCCACGGTTCGATGAAAAAAATCCGGATGACGGGGAAAACGTTCGTGCTGAAAACCAAACAGAGTCGAGGGCACTTGACGTACCGGCTCAGCCATTGGCCGCGCCAGATAAAAACCTTGCGCGTACTCCACGCCCATGGTGATCAGGGTGCGTAATTCCGCAGCGGTTTCAATTCCCTCGGCAATGACTTTGTTACCCATACGATGGGCGATATCGAGCATTGCACGGACAAATTCCCGCTTTACTGCATCCTGATCAATGCCACTGATGAAGTGCCGGTCAATCTTCACATAATCGGGACGCAATTCACTCCATACCCGCAACCCTGCATACCCGGCTCCCAGATCATCCAGCGCCACCGCAAAACCCTGCCGCTTAAAGTGATCAGACGCAGAGCGCAACAGCTCGAATTCATCCAGTGGCTGGTTTTCCGTCAGTTCAAATACCAGGCGCTCAGCATTCAAACCGACACGCTGCAAGATTTCGCGCGTGACTCCATCGCGATAATTATTGTCGGTAAAACTCAGTGGCGACATATTCAAAAACAGCCTGCCCGGCAAGCCCAGGCTCATAAACTGACGGCACGCCGCTTCGCGGCAGGCATATTCCAGGCTTGCCAAATGGCGGGCTGAACGCGCGACTGCAAAGAGTTGCTCAGGCTTATGCAACGGGCTGGTTTCGGGACCGCGAATCAAGGCTTCGTAACCCAGAATCCGCGGGCTATCGAGGGCGAAGATCGGCTGGAACAAGGGCGTCAGTAAACGCAGATCAATCAGCCGCTGCAACTCTCTGTACAGGTCCGGTTGCGAGGCTGGGAGAGTGTTGACAGCGGGAAAAAGTTGGCGTGTATTCATCGGATTATCATCGTTTTGTCGTGTGACATTTTGATGAACAAAGCGACACCTCTCCGGGTTTTTACGCCCATCCCGCTACTCTGCCCGCCGCCAGAGCGTTACAATGCGCCCCCTGTTTACCAATCCAGCCGTGTCTATGTCTGATAAGCCCGACAACATCTACGCCAATCCCCTCGGACAACCGGGGCCCTTCGTATTTGATGAAACGGTGGTGAATGTATTTCCGGACATGATCAAACGGTCGGTTCCGGGCTACGCCACCATCATCAATATGATCGGTAACCTGGCCGAGCGTTATGTGCAGGCGAACAGCGTGTGCTACGACCTGGGCTGCTCACTGGGTGCCGCGACCCTGGCCATGCGGCACCGTATCCAGGCGGCCAACACGCGTATTCTCGGCATCGACAATTCAGCGGCCATGATTGAGCGGTGTCGGCAAGTCATCGCTGCGGACAGCGGCGAAGTGCCGGTGGAACTCGTTTGCGGTGATGTACAGAATATTCGCATTGAGCAGGCTTCCATGGTGGTACTGAACTTCACCTTGCAATTTATCCCCATTGATCAACGACTCGCCGTATTGACGGCTATTTATGAAGGCTTGTTACCTGGCGGGGTATTAATCCTGTCCGAAAAAGTCGCCTTTGAAGACAAGCCACACCACGAGTTGATGATTGAGCTGCATCACAACTTCAAACGCAGCAACGGCTACAGTGATCTTGAAATCGCGCGCAAGCGTTCCGCCATAGAAAATGTCCTGATTCCCGAAACCCTGGCTACGCATCGTCAACGCTTGCGCGCGGCAGGCTTTGGCAGCGTGGATGTGTGGTTCCAATGTTTTAACTTTGCCTCGATGATTGCGATCAAACCATGATGGATTACCAGCCCCTGCTTGCCGCCCTGCCCCACACCCCGCTCGCGCCCTGGCTGGCGAACCTGCCGGAACAAATCGCGGCGGGTCTGAGTGAACAGCGCTTCGGCGATTTGCCGGGCTGGAAGCAAGCGCTGATGGATATGCCGCAGATCCGTGCCTCGCGGATAGACCTGCAACAAGGGGTGATCATCGGTACTCCCAGCGACTGTGATGACACCACCCGCGCGCAGCTGCGCGCGGCATTGGAGCAGCTTATCCCCTGGCGTAAGGGTCCTTATCATGTGCATGGTATTCACATTGATACTGAATGGCGTTCGGACTGGAAGTGGGATCGGGTCTTGCCCCATCTGGCGCCCTTGAAAGATCGGCTGATCCTGGACGTGGGCTGTGGCAACGGTTACCACTGTTGGCGCATGCTGGGAGCTGGCGCCGCGCGCGTCATCGGCATTGATCCCTCACCGCGCTTTGTGGTGCAGTTTCATATGATCAAGCAGTTGATTGATGACCAGGCGCCGGTGGATGTCCTGCCGGTCGGTATAGAAGACCTGCCACCCAAACTCCAGGCTTTCGATACGGTATTTTCCATGGGGGTTTTTTACCATCGCCGCTCACCCATGGATCACCTGCGCGAGCTCAAAGAAGCGCTACGCCCCGGTGGACAATTGGTGCTGGAAACCTTGGTTATCGAGGGGGAGTTGGGCGAGGTTCTGGTGCCCGAGGGGCGTTACGCCATGATGAACAATGTCTGGTTCTTACCCAGTTGCGCCACATTGGTGTCCTGGCTGCGCAAGATGGGCTTTGCCAATCCGCGGGTGGTAGATGTGTGCCCTACCACGCCGGAAGAACAACGTTCAACCCACTGGATGCGTTTCCATTCCCTGCCGGAATTTCTCCACCCGGATAACCCGGCCTTAACGGCGGAGGGTCATCCGGCGCCGGTACGCGCTGTTTTTCTCGCGGAAGTACCCTGAGCAATCAATCATCCAGCGCTTGCAGGGGCGTGTCCAGGCCAAATTCTGCATGAATCTGGGCACACCAGCGGTTGAGGCGTTCTGCACTCAGATGCTCTTGCTGGTCTTCATCCAGCGCCAGCCCGACAAACATGCCTGCGCCGGGAATCTCAGCTTTGGAGGCGTCGAATTCATATCCTTCTGTGGGCCAATGCCCGACGATAATAGGACCGGATTGGATGATGACATCGTGCAGCATGCCCATGGCATCAAGGAAGTAGTCGCCGTAGCCAAACTGATCGCCCAGACCGAACAGGGCGACGGTCTTACCGGAAAAATCGACTGCGGCGATATCGTCCCAGAATTCTTCCCAGTCTGACTGGATCTGGCCGAAATCCCAGGTGGGAATGCCGAGGATGATCCGGTCGTAGTCAGCAAAATCCAGTTGCGTAACATCCGCGATATCCATCACGTCCACCACATCCTCGCCGAAGCGCTTCTGGATACGGTAGGCGACACGTTCGGTGTTACCTTCGTCACTGCCGAAAAACAGACCTATCTTGCCCACATTCACCTCGGGATTACCGGAATATAAAGGAATCGAGTTAGCGGGCCGCCGGGGCCCGCCAAAAGAGTGCGGATTTTCCCAACATTGCTTCTTGCGTGCAAGGGTCTAACCGGATTAATCAGGCACGTGTATCGGCCGCTTTTTCGCGCCAGTGCTCCTTACGCTTGGCTTTCATCTGCTCCATTTTTTCTTTCTGTTCCGGTGTCAGGATGCTGAGCAAAAACTGCTTTTCCTTGGCGCGGGCGATGGCTTGTTGGGCGCTCAGGTCACCCAGTTTTTCTGCCAATGCGGTCACTTCTGCTTCATCCGCATTATTGGCAACGGCGTCGTGCAGTGCCCGTTGGGTTTGGCGTATTTGCTGCCGCTGTTCGCGATATTGCGCGCGTTGCTCGTCTCTGTGCGCGGCCAGCGTTTGTTTTTGTTCGTCAGTGAGTTCCAGGAACCTGGCCATGTGTTCGATGGGACGCTCGCCTTTCATGTGCTGATGAAAGCTGTGTTTGCCTTTGCAATCTTTATCCGGGCCCACAGTCTCTTCTGCGAGAGCGTAACTACCCAAAGAAACCACCGCCAGGGTGGCAATACCAGTGATAAGATGGCGCCAGTTTTTCATCGTATTCATAATTGAATCTCCGAGGGTTTAGTCATTCAGACTTGCTCTCTTGGCAACGCGACCTATCATTCAAGTAGTATCCGCACAGGTCAGTTACCAACAGGTTTTTTACGACAGGAGCCCGATTGGATGCTCTTGTTGTCGTTGGAGACAGTATCTCTGATGCAATGTTAAGAAGGGTTAAACAATTCACAATAACCATGACACTTTGCGTGGCGCTGTAGCACACTTACTCTCACAGTATCTGATCAGATGGATTACCCATGAATAAATTGCTTTTGATCGATGACGATAAAGAACTTTGCCAATTATTGAATGAATATCTCTCCACTGAAGGCTTCGTCGTCGACATGGTGCATGACGGACAACAAGCCGTAGACCTTCCCAATCACAACCAGTATGCCGCCATTGTCCTCGATGTCATGTTGCCCATCCGCAACGGTTTTGATGTGCTTAAACAGTTGCGTCAAAAATGCCAGACGCCCGTGCTGATGCTTACCGCTAAAGGCGACACGATTGACCGGGTTATCGGTCTGGAAATTGGTGCTGATGACTACCTGCCCAAGCCCTGTGATCCCCGCGAACTGGTTGCGCGTATCCGCGCTGTCCTGCGTCGGGCGACCCCCAACCAGGCTACCCAGCAGGCAGTGGAGCGCATCAGTTCCGATAAATTGACCTTGCATCTCGGCAGTCGCAGTGTGACCTGGGAAGACACCGATGTTCCCCTGACCGGAACAGAATTCAGCGTGCTGGAATTACTGGTGCGCAGTGCGGGACAAGTGATCAGCAAGGACGACATGACAGAGCAGGCACTGAATCGGAAACTGACACCTTATGATCGCAGTATTGATGTACATGTCAGTAATATTCGCAAGAAATTAACCGCCGTCGGTGCACACAAGGATCTGATTATCAATGTTCGCGGTGCGGGTTATATGCTTACATTGAACGATACTGAATAACTTACATGACCCGACTGTACCTCAAGATTTTTATCACCTTCTGGTTAATCACCGCCTTGATTATCGTGGCAACCAATGTGGTCGTGCATTGGTTTGACATGACGCCGGATCGTATGCAGCGTTCTATTGATCGCGACGAAGAACCGGCCAAACGCCTTCTGTTTCAAATGACCGGCGCCGCCATCAATCGCAATACCGAGCAGGTTATGCAGGACATGCGCAGTATGCCGGCCTGGTCTACCCGCTTTTTTTATGTGGTCGATAAAGACAACCGGGACTTGCTGGATCGCCCCTTACCTCCCGGCGTATTGGTGTTATTGCCCAAGCTCACCAGCCGCCATCCCTATGACAAAGTCCAGGATCGCAATCGCAAATTATTCGGCCGCTATATCACGCTCAACGATGGTAACAGTGTGAAATTAATTACCATTTCCCCAGGCCGCGATGACGGCTCGGATCGCGACATCCTGTGGGAGATGTTTATCGAAAACATCTGGCCACTGTTGTTAGTGTCCATCCTGATCAGTGGCAGCGCGTGTTTCTTACTTGCACGTCATTTCACGCGCAGCCTGAATACCTTACAAAAAGCAACGCAGCAAATTGCACGCGGTGATTTAAGTGTACGGGTCAGTAAACAATTTTCCGGCCGCAACGACGAAATTGCCGCACTGGGCCGCGATTTTGATCATATGACCGAGCGCCTTGAAAAAGCGATGCTCGAGCAAAAGCGTTTGATTAAGGATGTCTCTCACGAACTGCGTTCTCCCCTGGCCCGTTTGCAGATCGCCCTCGGGCTTGCCCAGCAGCGCAGCAACGGCAGCGTTGATAAGGAGCTTGAGCGGATTAAACAAGCAGCGGATTATTTGAACAATGTGATTTCAGACATCCTCGCCCTGCCCGTTCTGGATAACGGTGAATGGGAGCTGGATGATGCACTGGATATCCAGGTGCTCCTGGAAACCCTGCTGGAAAATTATCGCCAGGACGCCGAAGACAAGCATATTGATCTGAAGCTGAATTCCACCGTCGACGAGGCGCTGGTACAAACCCATGGCAACATGCTGATCGGGGTGTTTGAAAATATCCTGCGCAATGCGCTGCATTACACGCCCTACGGCGGTAGGATCACCATCGACCTGCATTACCTGGCCAGTGATCAGGAGTACATTGTTCATATCTGTGATAGCGGCCCCGGTGTACCTGAGGAGGCACTGGAGGATATCTTTGAACCTTTCTTCCGCACAGACCAGGCCAGGGACCGCGAAAGCGGCGGCTATGGCCTCGGCCTAGCCATTGCTCAACGCACGGTAGCCC
>DATJLH010000212.1:0-6639 GCA_035490615.1 Cellvibrio sp. | reverse complement strand
GCAATATTGTGATCACGGTGAGCGATGGAGCCCTGAGCGCCGATTTGCCCGCCTTCAACTTGACCGTTGTCAATGTCAACGATGCGCCGTTCATCAGTGGCTCGCCGGTCACCAGTGTGGATCAGGATGCTCCCTATAGCTTCATGCCTACGGCCAGCGACATTGATGGCGATGCCTTGACCTATAGCGCAACCAACCTGCCAGCCTGGGCGATGATCAATACCGCTACCGGTGCAATCACCGGAATGCCGGGTGCAGAAGATGTAGGGAGCTACCCGAACATTACGGTCACGGTCAGTGATGGAGCCCTGACGGCCAGCCTGCCAGCCTTCACCTTGACGGTTGCCAATGTCAACGATGCCCCGGTGATCAGCGGTACGCCCGCCGCCAGCGTGGATCAGGATGCACCCTATAGCTTCACACCCACGGCCAGTGACATTGATGGAGATGCCTTGACCTATAGCGCAACCAACCTGCCAGCCTGGGCGACGATCAATACCGCTAACGGTGCAATCACCGGAACGCCGGGCGCAGAAGACGTAGGGAGCTACGCGAATATTACGGTCACGGTCAGTGATGGGGCCCTGACGGCCAGCCTGCCAGCCTTCACCTTGACGGTTGCTAATATCAACGATGCCCCGGTGATCAGCGGTACGCCCGCCGCCAGCGTGGATCAGGATGCACCCTATAGCTTTACGCCCACGGCCAGCGACATTGATGGTGACGCCTTGACGTACAGCATCACCAATTTACCTGTATGGGCCAGCTTTGATCCGGCCAGCGGGGCGCTGACAGGTACGCCCACCGTGGCGCATATTGGCAGTTACGCCAATATCATCATCACCGTCAGCGATGGCGCCCTGACCGCTGACCTGCCGAGCTTTAGTATTGAAGTGCTGGCAACCAACGTGGCACCGGAGATCAGCGGCACACCGCCCTTGACCGCCTACGTGGGTGCTGCCTACAGCTTCACGCCCACCGCATCTGACGCGGATGACGACGAACTGACCTTCAGTGCGCTCGGCCTGCCGAGCTGGTTGACCCTGGATACCATGACCGGCCAGTTGAGCGGCACCCCGGGTGCGGCCGATGCGGATATGGCCTATAACATCGCCCTGTCTGTCAGCGACGGTATCGAGACGGTGACCCTGCCGGTCTTTACCCTGACCGTGGAATACGACGGTGCAGAGCCGGTAGTGACTCCGCCGGAAGACATCACCATCAACGCCATTGGTCTCTACACGCCCATCAGCCTGCGGCAATTGCTCAGCCTGCCGCCGGGCACCAGCGCCGCGGCGGTGCAGGATGCCTTGCGCGGCCTGGCCAGCGACAGCACGGGTGGTGAGGATTGCTGTGTCACGCAGCCGCAAGGCTTGCTGGCCAACCTGATCCTGTTGCCGCCGGGCCGCCACGAGATTGTCTGGCGTGCGACCAATCCGGATGGCCTGACTGGTGAAGCGGTGCAAGTAGTGAACGTGCGTCCGCGTGTCGCCTTCGGCAAACACCAGGTCGCGGTGGAAAACACCAGCGTGCAGGTGCGGGTGATCCTCAATGGCCGCTCACCCTTCTATCCGCTGGAAGTGCCTTATGTCATCGACCCGGCGAGCACGGCGCTCCCGGGCATTGACCACGATGCAATGGACGGCAGCGTGACCTTTACCGAAGGCCAGACCGAGGTGTCGTTCACCGTGAACCTGCTGGCAGGCGGCACACCGGGTGATACCCGTTTGATCATTCGCCTGGATGACGACTCACCGCGCAGTAATGAGCCGATTCCGAATTACGACCCGGCCAACCCGGACATCCGGGATATCAATGCCGGTGCGGCGGATCATCACTTCATCAATATTATTGATGGCAATGTGATACCCAAGGTGAACCTGGTGATGAACCAGGCAGGGGCCGACACCATCCTGGTGGGTGCGGGCAGTGGTCCGGTGACCGCAACCGCCGTGGTGACTGACCCCAACCCGGGCGATACCCACAGCTTCAACTGGGCCGGCACTGACAGCCGCTTGAGCGACACCGACGGCAGCGCCACCAATAACACCTTTGTGTTTGATCCTGCCGGTCAGGCAGGGCTGCGCAAACTGGAAGTGGTTACCACCGATTCCGCAGGTGGCGTGGATACCAGTCATCTGTACTTCCTGATTGTGCCGTCCTTGCCGACGCTGGATGCGGGCACCGATACGGACGAAGACGGTGTGGATGACCTGACCGAAGGCACCTCGGACACCAACAGCAACGGTATCCCGGATTACCTGGACAATATGCCGTCCAGCAACGTCCTGCCGCAGGTCATCATCAGCACCACTTCGTACCTGATCGAGTGTGATCCGGGTGTGCTCTGCGGTATCGGCCAGTTTGCCCTGGGCGGTGACTCCGGCGGTGTCCAGATCCTGAACGATGAGCTGGGTGTTACCGAAGGTCTGGTAGCCGATGAAGACTTTGAGCCCGCCGGCGGTATCTTCGACTTCGTGATCCGGGACCTGCCCACAGCCGGCCAGAGCGTCCGCATTGTGATCCCGCAACAGGCGCCGATCCCGGCTAATGCGGTCTACCGTAAATTCATGAGCGGTGAGTGGGTGAACTTCGTCGAAAATGCTGATAACACCCTGCATTCCGCGCCTGGCAATCCCGGCTATTGTCCGCCACCGGGCGACGACACCTGGGCGCCGGGCCTCGTGGAAGGCTACCTGTGTGTGCAGTTGAACATCCAGGACGGCGGCCCCAACGACGCGGACGGTATCGTGAACTCCGCTATCGCTGATCCGGGCGCGGTGAGTTCCGCCAAACCGGTAGAACCACCACCGCCTCCGCCGCCGCCACCGGCTACCTCCATCGACAGTGAAGGCAAGGGCGGCGGTGCATTGGATTGGACATGGCTTTTATTCGGAGGAGTGTTACTGGTGTTAAGACGTTATGGATCAAAAAAACCGGCGGTGTTATTGCTGGTGGTGGCGCTCTTCTCGGGCGCCAGCCAAGCCCAGCCGGAAGCAGGGGATACCTACCTGCGTCTGAGTGTGTATCAGGCGGAAGGGGATCAAAGCGCGGGGGATTTCAGCAGCGCCATGGCCGGTGACGGCATGGCAGTCAGCCTGCGCGATTACGATGAATCACGTGTTGCCTACCGGTTGAGTGTCGGCTACCAATGGACGGAAGCCACCTCAGTGGAGCTGGGCTACCTGGACCTGGGCGATGTCACGGTTAACTTCGATACCACGGTCACCGATATGGCAGCCCTGACGCGCGCGCTGGAAGAACACTACCCCATGAGCGCCGACGGCTTCACCCTGTCACACCGCTTCGGCCATCACTTCACCTCCGGCCTGAGCTTGTCCGGTGAAGTCGGGATCTTTATGTGGGACGGCAAGATCGACGTCGACGGAGCCGCCATTAACCCCGACCTCGGCACTGGCATAGACCCACTCCTGGGGGTGCAACTGGATTACCGCCTGGCAGAGCCGGTAAGTCTGGGGCTCGGTTACCAGCGGATTTTCTTTGATGGTCAGGCTGTGGATTTGATGGGCGTTTCCGGCGTCTGGCACTTTTAACCTGCCCCTTCTCGAATCTGTGGCGGCCGGTCCACCACAGATTCGATTTCTCTGTCATTTCCCTTTTGTCTTCCCCCTTTCCTTCATTTCTGTCTATCCTCCCCAAACCATCCATTCGTGAAGGAGGATCTATGTCCAGGATTGCCCTGATTACCGGCGCTTCATCCGGCTTTGGCGAAGCCTGTGCCCGCGCGTTTGCGGCGGCGGGTTACGGCCTGATTTTGGTCGCACGCAGCGAGGAGAAACTGCAGCAACTGGCCGCTGAGCTGCGCTCCATGACCGCCGTTCATGTGGCCTGTGCAGACATGATGAATGCCACGGCGGTAAAAGCCCTGGTGCACGACCTGCCCGAGCCGTTTCGCGCGGTAGATGTCCTGATCAATAACGCCGGCCTTGCTCTCGGCGTTGCGCCCGCTTACGAGGCTGATCTGGACGATTGGGAAACCATGGTCGACACCAACATCAAAGGCCTGATGCGCATAACCCATCACCTGTTGCCGGGTATGGTGGAGCGCAATCGCGGGCACATCATCAACATCGGCTCCGTGGCCGGTAACTGGCCCTATCCCGGCGGCAACGTCTACGGCGGAACCAAAGCGTTTGTGCAGCAGTTTTCGCGCAACCTGCGGGCGGAATTACTGGGCAAACACATTCGCGTGACCAACCTGGAGCCGGGGATGGCGGAGACCCAATTTTCCGTCGTACGTATGAAAGGCAATATCGAAAAAGCCAGCCAGGTCTACGCCAACACCCAACCGCTGACCGCCGAGGACATCGCCGGCATCGCACTTTGGGTCGCCTCACTGCCGCCCCACGTCAACATCAACACACTGGAAGTCATGCCTACCTGCCAGGCCTGGAGCCCCTTCGCCGTCAGCCGCGACATATAACCCCCTTTCCCGTAGGTCGGATTAGCCCCCAGGCGTAATCCGACACCCCATTTGCCTCAAATATACAAACCATATATATTCCATATATTTTTACTCCTCGAGGAACCCTCATGGGCATCATCAAAATCACCGATGAGCTGCACGATGACCTGCGCGATGCCAGCCGCGCGATGGCGCGCTCGATCAACGCGCAAGCGGAATACTGGATGCGCATCGGCATGTTGGCGGAACTCCATCCGACGCTTAACTATCAACAGCTGACCCGCCGGTTGCTCAAAACCGGCACTATGCCCCTGCTGGAGCTGGTAGATGAACTCGATCAGGATTAAAGACGCGGAAGACCTCGCGAAGATGCGCCACGCCGGTCAATTACTCGCCCAGGTGTTTGCCATGCTGGATGACTTTGTCCGCGAAGGCGTTACCACCATGGAGATCAACCAGCGCGTCGACAGCTTTATCACCAATGACTTGCAGGCGCGCCCGGCCAGCAAGGGCCAGTATGACTACCCTTACGCGCTGAATACCTCGGTGAATGACGTGGTGTGCCACGGCATGCCCAAGGCCAATGAGAAATTGAAATCCGGCAGTATCGTCAACCTGGATATCACCCTCGAAAAACACGGCTTTATCGCCGACTCCAGCAAGATGTATCTGATTGGCGAGGTAGCGCCCGTCGCAAAGCGCCTGGTCAAGACGACTTACGAAGCCATGTGGGCCGGTATTCGCCAGGTCAAACCCGGCGCCCGCCTGGGCGACATCGGCCACGCGATCCAGCACCATGCAGAAGCCGCCGGCTACAGTGTCGTGCGCGAATACTGCGGCCACGGCATCGGCCGGCAGATGCACGAAGAACCCCAGGTTTTGCATCACGGCAAACCCGGTACCGGTGTGACCTTGCGCGAAGGCATGGTGTTTACCATTGAACCGATGATCAATCAGGGCGATTACCGGGTTAAAACCCTGAAGGACGGTTGGACCGTGGTAACCCGCGATAAAAAATTATCCGCGCAGTGGGAGCACACGGTTGCCGTGACGGCGAATGGATTTGAGGTGTTGACGCTGCGGCCGGAAGAGCAGCCGTGATGTGACCCGGCCACACGCCAACGCCAAAGGAGAATCGTTGTTTAACGGTTCACCTTGGTGACATTGATAGAAGCCGGATGATCAACGTTCGAGTAGCGGCGCTCGCGATACAACAGTGATGGCAAAAGTACATTTGCCAGGGCCCGCTTCACTGATGCCGGTGTTGGTGGTTGCCGATCAAGCGATAAAGTTCTGGATTGTGCATTGTAATGTGCAGCAACGGCGGTTTGATCGGGCTTCAGGATAGTGACCCGCTCTTGCTCCATCACCGCATAATAATCTTCAAATTGCATCATCGCCCGGCCGGGGCTGTGCATATCCTGCGTGAAATCCCGCCCTGGCATGGGGTGGACAGACGTGATGCCCATCAAGCTCAATAAGGTCGGCCCCAAATCAATCTGACTGGCTACCGGATGAATACGTTGGGGTTGAATATCGGCGCCGACAACGAGCGCCGGAATGTGAAATTTTTCTATGGGTACCAGATGATGTCCGTAGACCCGATTGTCATGGTCGGCGACGATCAAAAATAATGTGTCTTGCCAATATTCGCTGGCTCTTGCGCTACGCATAAAATTTCCCAGCGCATAATCCGCATACTTCACGGCGTTGTTAACGGTTTGTTTGGGTTGCTCGAACAGGGCAATCCGCCCATCCGGAAATTCAAACGGCGCATGGTTGGATGACGTAAAAATTAAACTGAAAAATGGCTGCCGGGTTTGATGCAGTTGCGTTAGTTGCTGGTGGGCGGTCGTAAACAGATCTTCGTCACTGGCGCCCCAACTGCCGACAAAAGTCGGTGCAGGCATATCTTCCAGATCAACGACATCACTGAAACCATTGCCCGTAAAAAAGCCGCGCATATTATCGAAATGGGCTTCTCCGCCGTAGATAAATTGCGTGTGGTAGCCGCGCTCGCTCAGCAGACCTGCCAGCGTAAAAAAATTCTGTTGTGCTAAAGATAATTTGACCACGCTTTGCGCAGGAGTCGGCATAAAGCCGCTGACCACCGCTTCAATCCCGCGCACAGAACGGGTGCCGGTAGCGTAAAGATTTTCGAACCACCAGCCTTCATCTTTCAGTTTTTCAAGTTCAGGGGTTACCGCCAATCC
>DATJLH010000211.1:0-3178 GCA_035490615.1 Cellvibrio sp. | reverse complement strand
CCGCCAATCCTCCCAGGGATTCAACGAAGGTTGCCCCCAGGCTTTCCTCCAGAATAATGACCAGGTTGAGTGGTTTGACACGTGGCTTGGTGCTGATCTGTTCGTGCAGCGTGGGGTACTGATGGCTGCGGAATTCATAGGACTTTAACCAGGGCCAATCCAGGGCGATATTTATGATGTCTGCACGAGGCAACTGGCCATAAACATCACTGGAATGGGCTTCATGCTTCAAACTGTAAGCCGCATACAACACCGAATAACTTGAATTAATTATCAGGGAATTAACCAGAGGGTCGCTGGTAATAGCGAAGAGTGCAGGGTTGGCCGGACGGTGATCCGTCGTTGATCGGATAGCGGCAAACAGGGCGAGGATCACCAGGGGCCATGTCAACCACAGCCGCGTATCTAGCCAGTAGTGGAATGAGGATTTGGTTCGATACAAGCCGCGCGCAATGAGCAGGCCGGAGATCAGCGTGAGCAGCATGCCGCCGACGAAAAAGCCGCGAAAACCGTTCCATAGAGTGCTGAAAACTTCCTTGGGATATCTCAGGTACTCCAGGAACAACCGGTTAGGCCTTACGTCGTATTGCAGAATAAATCCGGGAGTGGCCAACTCGATAAAGATCAACAGGATTAACCCGAGCAAGCTCCAGCTATAGGTAAAGATCCACCAGCTTCGTTGATACTTTTTCCTCGCCCAGAATGGCGCCAGGATAGCGGGAGGCACCAACCATAGCGCGATAATAATCAAATCCGCGCGTAGCCCCTGGAGCAAGAATGTGTACCAATCAATTACCGCCAGCACACGCTCGTGTTGCCAACCGCCCAGTGTCAGTCGCGCCAGGCTGAGCAGCAAAAGGCCTGTCAGCATAAAAATAAACAGCAGCTGAAATGGTCCGCTGATACGGGCAATTAACGGCTGCTTCCGGAATGGGGTATTCATGGGCTGGCCATCTTCATACGGGTTTAGCAGAGTATGAGTGCTTCGGCTTAAGGAAAACTTAAGGCGCTTATGGCGCAGATAGCGTGCATGCTGTTTACACAAGCCTGCCGGGTGGCTGTGGCAAATTCCTGGGCGCCACGAGGTGTTAAGTTTTCCTTAAGTTTGCTGTTCTATCGTGCAACCTGAAGTACATTGCTACAGGTTGCCGCTATGAAAGATGTGACTGACTCGATCGACAATGCCGGTGCAGAAACCTGGCAAATTCCGCATCTGCCACTGATCACCAGACCCCATTTCACCCTACATGCACATCGCACCCTGGATAACCAACCTGATAGCGAGCGGGCAGTACTTGAAGAGTATATTTACGAACGATTCTTGCAGGTACACGACGCGCATGTAACCCACTTTTTGCCGTTGATTGTCGGCCTGCGATGTCATGCTGCCTATAGCGCGGCTGTCGGGCTGGCTCCTGCAGTTCAGGGTGCGCATCCCCAATATTTATTTGCCGAACGTTATCTGACGCAACCTATTGAAGCGGTTATCGCCAGCCGCCTTGGCTGCACGATTGAACGTCATCGAATTGTAGAGATCGGCAATCTGGTCTCCAGTTGGAAAGGCAGCAGCCTGTTGCTGTTTATCTTTCTCAGTGAAGTGATCGAGCGCCTGGGTTATCACTGGGTGTTATTTACCGCAACGCGCGAAGTTGAAGCCTTGTTAACGCGTTTGCGCTACGCGCCGGTGGTGCTTACTGACGCGGACCCCGGCAAGTTGCCCGATGCCGGTGAAAGTTGGGGGCGTTATTACCAGTGTCAGCCGCGGGTGATGTTTGGTGATGTACGTTCAGCCGTGAGTAAGGCGCGCACCAACTCGTTGTATCGTGCAGCAGTGTCCATGATGGAGAGCCAGATCAATAAGGTGTGTTTGCAATACCAGGCACTTCTGCTCCTGAATAACGAGCAGGTTTCAGTTGGTTCTCAGGATGCCGGTGCCGCTGATGAATAAAATTCTCTCTGCACTACATGCCCATGCTAGCCGCACACCGGATGCTATTGCATTGCAAACCCATGACCGGTCGTTGAACTACCTGCAACTCACCCAACAGATAAATTTGTTGGCGCAATGGTTGGGGCAACAACGAATAAACCGCGTGGGCTTGTGGGGTGAAAATTCCCCGGAGTGGATTATTGCCGACCTGGCGGCCTGGCAGGCAGGCGTCACTGTGGTGCCGCTACCGCAGTTTTTTTCTGCAACGCAGCTACAGCATGTGATGGAGAGTGCACGCCTGGACGGCGTTTTTTCCTGTGGAGATATTGCGCCGGTTATTGATTCATGGGCGCGAGTTGCCACACCCATTGACACTATCTCGCTTGATACAAAAAGCGATCCTGTGCGGGAATTGGAGAGGACGGCTAATACGCTGGCAAAGATTACTTTTACATCCGGCACGACGGGAAACCCTAAAGGTGTTTGCCTTTCACATCAAGCGATTGAACAGACAACGCTCGCACTGGCGGAAAGAATTTATACCGATACAACCCGTGCGACATTACATCGACACCTGAACCTGTTGCCCCTCAGCACACTGCTGGAAAATATTGCCGGTGTGTATGTGCCGCTTTATCTGGGACAGTGCGTTCTGGTTTTTGCAGGCGCCGCGTTGGGATTGCACGGCAGTTCGCAACTATCGCTGCCGACCCTGCTGGGGATGATGCACCAATACCAACCGAACAGTCTGATCGTGCTGCCGCAAATTCTGCAGGCGCTGGTGATGGCGGCGTCCCGTGGTTATTCGGTGCCGGCCTCGCTGAAATTTATCGCGGTGGGCGGTGCGCACACGCCGCGTCAATTAATACAACAGGCGCGTTTATCCGGGCTGCCGGTATACGAAGGTTATGGTTTGTCAGAGTGCGCGTCCGTGGTCAGTCTGAATCATGCGGCGGCGGATAAAGTCGGCAGTGTCGGCAAACCTCTGGCGCATGTTGATGTAAAGATTCAGGACGGTCTCATTCAGGTGCGCGGCAACGGATTCAGCGGCTATCTTCACCAGACCGGCGCGCAAGATGAATGGATCGATACCGGCGATCTCGGTTATATCGATGAGGAAGGTTTTTTATTTATTACCGGGCGCCGTAAAAACCTGTTAATCAGCAGTTACGGCAGAAACATTTCACCGGAATGGATAGAAGCCGAATTACTGTTGAGTCCGCACATCAGGCAAGTGATAGTCCTGGG
>DATJLH010000210.1:0-16053 GCA_035490615.1 Cellvibrio sp. | reverse complement strand
GGGTCTTTAGGCAACAACAGGCGTTGCAGCTCCAGTGTCATCGGCTCCAATTGTTCTTCACAGGCCGCTAACTCTTCTTCTGCCATGGCTTTCATATCAGGGTCATTACCCGTCAGCCATTGTTTGGCTTCAGCCATGTTGTCGAGCAATTGTTGATAACGCTGATAACCCTGAACGATAGGCTCCAGCTCAGCGTATTCTTTCGATAACTCGCGAAATTTATTCTGGTTATTGATGATATCTGCTTCAGACAACAGCGCGCTGACCTCTTCGTAGCGTTCGCTCAGGCGTTGCAGTTTTTCCAGGATCGATGCTTTCATTCAGACTCGCTTTTTTCGATATCGTCAGTAGATAAATCAAATAATTCCTGCGCTACCTGGATCATCTCAGTGCGCCCACCGGCGGTGGCATCTTTCAGGACAGCCGTCGGCGTATGAATTAATTTATTGGTCAGGTTGCGCGCAAATTGTTGCAACACTTGCTCTGCATCGGCGCCGCTTTCCAGCAGGCGCTGCGCTTTCAGTAATTCGTTATCGCGCAGACTTTCCGCCTTGCGCCGATAGGCTTTGATGGTGGCGACAGCATTCAGTGCCCGCGCGTGCCGGCGATATTGTTCAACGCCTTCGTCGATAATATCTTCGGCTTTGTCTGCCGCCGCCACGCGGGATTTTTTATTTTCATCAATTACCGCGTGCAAGTCGTCTACGGTGTAAAGGTACACATCGTCCAACTCGCCGACTTGCTCTTCGATATCGCGCGGCACCGCAATATCGAGCATAAACATGGGTTTGTGTTTCCGTTTTTTTAGGGCGGATTCCACCGCGCCTTTACCCAATAGCGGCAGTTGGCTGGCGGTGGAAGAAATCACAATATCGGCGCGGTGAAGATACTCAGGAATATCCGACAGGAGTATCGCCTCGCCGAGAAACTCCCGCGCGAGTCGCTGGGCGCGATCCAGCGTGCGGTTGGCCACGATCATCTTCTTGATGCCCTGCTCCGCCAGATGGCGCGCCACCAGTTCGATGGTTTCCCCGGCACCGATCAGTAGGGCCGTGTCCTGCTTTAAATTGGAGAAAATCTGCTGCGCCAGGCTCACCGCCGCATAGGCCACGGACACCGGATTTTCACCGATGGCAGTTTCCGTGCGCACCCGCTTGGCAATGCTGAACACCTGCTGGAACGTCCCGTGCAATTCGCCGCCGATGGTGCCCGCATCACGCGCCACCGCAAAGGCCGACTTCATTTGTCCGAGGATTTGCGGTTCGCCCAACACCAGAGAATCCAGCCCGCCAGCCACCTTCATCATATGACGCACAGCGTCTTCATCACGATGGCAATAAAAACACTGCTCCAGGTCAGCCGCACTGATGGCAGTGTGCTCCACCAGCCAGTCAAACAGTGCCTGGGGCTCCCCCTGGCTGCTGGCGTAGATCTCGGTGCGATTACAGGTGGAGAGAATCGTCACTTCCGTCAGCCCCGCTTGGGCACGGGCCTTGTGCAGAGCATCCGCCACCTGCTCCGGCGCAAAAGCTACCCGCTCGCGAATCGCGAGAGGCGCAGAATTGTGGTTGATACCGAAGGCCAATAGGGTCATGCAGAACCGGGCGGTCACAAATGAAAGGGCGTCATTGTCCGGCCAGCGGGGTCTGCTGACAAGGGGGAGATTGGTTTCACCGCAAAAGCCTGCTCGACAAGGATGTAGCGTAGTGCTACATTTGATTCGTCCTGCTACTCAATATCAGCTAACCCGGATTCCCTACGGAGGCTCCTATGGCTGTTTCATCTCCCTTAAGGCTCGATCACAAACTGGTGGAAGCCGCTGCGGCAATGGCCCACCTCTTTAAACGCACCACCCCCCGCCAAATTGAATATTGGGCCGAATTAGGCCGCGCGGTAGAGCGCGAATTGGATGCCGAAACGGTGATTGCCCTGCGCGAAGGTTTAGCTCAACTGCGCGTGGAACCCATCCAGTCGGTACCCCTGGATGCAGATGATGTCTTTGCCGGGCTGGATGTCGCGCGCGACAGCGGCTTACTCAGCCAACACATCAGCGCCGCCAAGCTGCGCTACCAGGCTAGCCAGGCTGTGCCGGGCTTACTTGAACAAATTCATCCCGACGGACGTGTGGTGGTGGGCCAATTTCGCAATGGTCAATTTATTCCGCAAATCGGGTAAAGGATTTTCCCTTTCGTGCCAACCACGCTTCCCCCTCGCAAACAACTCTGGCTATTAGCTGGTGGCAATGGTGCCGGCAAAAGCACCTTTTATCGCACGGCCCTGCAACCGCGCGGCATGGCCTTGGTGAATGCCGATAATATCGCCCGCGATATGGCCCCGGACAGCACCGAAGAAGCCAGCTACGCTGCCGCCCAACTGGCCGAACACCTGCGCTACGACCTGCTAAACAAAGGGGTGAGCTTTTGTTTTGAGACGGTATTTTCCCATCCTTCCAAGATCGACTTTATCGCCCAGGCCAAAGCTCTGGGGTATGAGGTGGTATTGGTGTTTATCCATCTCGACAACAGCGATCTGAACAAGGCGCGTGTGGCCCAACGGGTCAGCGAGGGCGGTCATAATGTGCCGGAAGAGAAGATCGAAAGCCGCATTCCCCGAACGCTGAACCATCTCAAGACGGCCCTACCCCTGGCGGATGAGGTGTATTTGCTGGATAACAGCCGTTGGGATATGCCGCTGCGACGGATCGCGGCCGTGAAAGCCGGCACGCCGGTTATCTATGCGGATAGCTTGCCGGCGTGGGCACGGGAATTGTTGCGGGACTATTTGTAAAAGCGCAAGGTTATTTGTAAAAGCACAAGGTTGTAAAAGTACAAGCTCCACACTGGATCACAACGCCTCAGGCGCCAAACGCGTATGCTAGACGGCATTTTCGGTTGTTCATCTGCCAACTCGGGACGTATACAAGATCATGAAAGCCATTTTCTACCTGGTCCTATCCCTCTGCCTGACGGCCCTGCCCCAATGGGCTTGCGCCCACGCTGAACATGACAAACCGCGTTATGTGGCTGCAGACGGCGAAGATAAGGGTCGTTGCGATACACCTTCCTCACCCTGCAAAACCATCGGTTACGCGGCGCAGCAAGCAAGTAAGGGTGACAACATCCTGGTGGCGGCGGGTAACTACGACATAGAGGACGTTAATACTCTCTTCTACCTGATCAGCGATGTGGTGCCCGTTAAAGGTGGCTATTCCACCAAACAATACAAGCGTGATGTCAGCCAACATCCCACCCGTTTGGTAGGGGTGCCGCCGGAGTATGTGGATGAACTGGCGGAGAAAGGCTTTACCATCATCGTAGACCGTAAAGGCATGGATGATGCCACCAGTATGCAACTGTCCGACAAGATGGGCGCGGTGGAGGAAATGCGCCGCAAGCAACTGAATGTGGCCTGCACCAACGGCCGTGCCGGCCAGTTCGCGTGCAGCAATATCGACCTCGTTGCCCATATCCCCTTAAGTGAACTGGGCGGCAATACCCAGGGCAACGATATCTGGGGCCACTATGATTTAAATGATGGACGCGAATACGCCTTGATGGGGTTGCGCAATGGCACCGTTGTGGTTGATGTCACCCATCCCGATGATCCGCGGATAATCTCCCGTATCCCCGGCCAGGACACTACCTGGCGCGACATCAAGGTATTGCAACAATTCTCTGCCAGCGAGGGCACCTGGAAATCCTATGCCTATGTCACTGCCGATAATGCCTCGGTCGGTTTGCAGATTATTGACCTCAACGAATTACCGGTGCGTGCGACCTTGGCCAATACCGATATGACGGATATCAGTGCCCACAACATCTACCTGAGCAACGTGGACTACAGCACTGGCGTCCCGCTCCCCGGCCTGCAGCCTTTCCTCCACCTGGCCGGCAGCAACAATAACGGCGGTGCCTTTAATACCTTTGCGTTGACCAACCCCATCGATCCGGAGCCGGTTTACCGCAACGCCAGTAATACGCGCGCCAACTACAGCCACGACGTCGCTTCCATGACCGTCTTCGATGAGCGCAAGGATTCCCAGTGCGTCAACGCCAGCGACTATTGCGATGTCCTCTTCGACTTCAATGAAAACGATGTGCGCCTGTGGGACAAGACCAACCGTAGCACGCCGGTAGAGTTATCGCGCACCAGTTATCCTCAAGCCAGCTATGTGCACTCTGGCTGGTGGAGCGAAGACAAATTGGTCATGTCCGTACATGACGAGCTGGACGAGCAGACCTATGGCATCAACACGACCCTGCGTTTTTTCGATATCTCCGACCTTACCCGGCCAGTATTGTTGAGCACCTATACCGGCCCGACCCGTGCCATCGACCACAATGGTTTCGTGCGCGGCAACCGCTATTACATGTCCAACTACGAGCGCGGCCTGACGGTGCTGGACATCAGTAACCCGGCCAACCCGGTGGACGCGGGTTTTTTTGATACCTACCCGGTAAGTAATTTGCCCTCATTTAATGGCGCCTGGGGCACCTATCCCTTCCTGCCCAGCGGCCTGTTGCTGGTCAGTGACATCAACAGCGGATTGTATGTGGTGCGCGACAACACCCTTACCGTTACGCAAGGCACCTTGTCCTTCAGCACGCAGGAATACGCTGTGGATGAAGGCAGCACCCTCAATGTGAGCGTCACACGCACCCAAGGCACCACCGGCGCCATCAGCGTGGGTTACGAAACTCGCACAGGCTCCGCAGACGCTGCCGACTTTGGGGCAACCTCGGGAAGGCTGGAGTGGGCAGAAGGGGAGACGGACAGCAAACAATTTTCTGTTTCTATCCCCGGTGATGCACTGGACAACGAATTGCCCGAGCAGTTTTTTGTACGCCTGTTTGACCCCCAGGGCGGTGCCACGCTTGGCAGCCCCAGCATGGCGACCGTCACCATCAATGGAACCGCCAGTGCCGGCAATATAAGCTTTACCCGTTCCAGCATTACGCTGACCGAGGATGCCTCCCAAGGCGTGCTCGTCCTCAAGCGCGCCGGCGGCAAGGCAGGTAGCGTGTCGGTGGATCTGGTATTAAATGACGCTGCCAGCCAAGCCATCACCCTTGAACCCGGCACCCTGAGCTGGGCCGACCAGGAAAGTGGCAACAAAGCGGTGACCTTAACCCGGCGCGTCACAACCAGCGGCATCCAGAACGCCACTGTGAGCCTGGCAGGCGATCATTTAGGAACCACTCCCCAGGTCAGCATTATCCTGGAGGGAGGAAGCACCGGTGAACCTATCCGCAATGCCAGCGGCGGAGGTGGCGGCGCACTAGGCCTGGCCGTGGTAATGCTACTAGCCGGCTTGTTGTGGCGCAGGCTCGTAAGGGCATATGCATTCCATCCGACCCAGCGCCGTTAATAACCCTATGCACAGTTTTTTACCCGCTTATTCCCAAGCGTCTATAGAGATAAAGTGCCACTATGTTTATGATGGCTGGCCGCGTCGCAAGCTCCTGATTCCGGATTTGTCTGAAGCATGAAAGTAGGTTCCCTGTTTTTACCGGCCAGCCTGATAAGTTGCTGGCTCGTCTGCGGTTGCGCCTTGCAAGCCACCGACCAAGTTCCCGAACCGGTACATGCCGCCGTTGTGGAGCCTGCGCCTGCTCCACCAACGCCTGAACGCCCCTTCTCCCGCGAAACCCTTTATTCGTTGCTGGTCGGCGAGATCGCCGGCAGTCGCCAGCAATTTGATATTGCTTTGAGCAACTACGCTCAACAGGCCAAGGAAACCCGCGACCCGCAGGTTGCTGAACGGGCAACCATGATCGCGCGCTTTTTACGGGAAGATGAAATTGCTATGGAGTCGGCAGTGATCTGGGCCGAGGTGGCGCCGGACAGCAGCGAAGCGCTCGCCAATGCCTCGATGACGCTGATGCAAAACGGGCGTCACCTGGAAGCCTTCGAGATGTCCCGCCGCCTGCTGGATAAGGGCGAAGAAACCCTGTTCCAGAATATCGCGGCCAATTCCACCAATCTGACAGATGACGAGCGAGCCGCCTTATTGCAGAAATACCTGGACCAATTGGTTACCCACCCCAAAGATGAACAGCTCCTGGTGGGGGCAGGCATTTTGTTGCAGCAACAGGAAAAACTCGACGAAGCTTTAGGCTACGCCCAAGCGGCCTTAACGCAAAAACCCGACAGTATTCCCGCCGCCATCCTGGAAGCCAACCTGCTGCATCAACTGCAGCGCGATGAAGAAGCCATTGCCCGGATGACCGCCCTGCTGGAACAGTATCCGGACAATATCCGCCTGCGCTTGCAGTATGCCCGCATCCTCACCCACCACGATCTGGGGCTGGCACAGGAGCAGTTCGAAATTCTGGTAGAGCAGTCACCCAACGACGGAGACCTGCTCTTGTCACTCGGCATCATCGCCCTGGAGCGCAAGGACACTGAAACCGCCGTCACAGCGTTTGAAAAGCTGCTGGACCGCGACCAGCATGTGTCTACCGCCCACTATTACCTGGGCCGTTTGGCCGAAGCGCGCAAGGATACCGAAACAGCGCTGATTCATTACCTGCAAGTGGAACCCGGCAATGATTTTCTGCCGGCTACTGTCAATCTGCTGAACATCATGATCGGCAGCGGTGACCTGTTGAGCGCCACAGAACATATGAAGCGTGTACTGCACCGCTTTCCCGATCAGGCGGGTGGCCTCAACCTAATCCATGCGCAAACCCTGATCAAACACGACTATCTGGATGCCGGTGAAACTGTGCTCAATCGCGCATTGAAAACCACACCGGTTGAAGAACAGGGCAACCTGCTGTTTACCCGCGCCATGCTTCACGACCAGCGCAACCACCTCGCCGCCGCAGAGGAAGACTTGCGCACTGTCCTGGCCAGAGAACCGGATAACGCGGCTGCACTCAATGCCTTGGGCTATATCCTGACGGATAAAACCACACGTTTTGAGGAAGCCCGCGAATTGCTGGTGAAGGCCTACACCCTTAACCCCGATGATCCGGCCATCATCGACAGCGTCGGCTGGTTACACTATCGCACCGGCAATTATCCTGAAGCATTGATTTATCTGCGGCGCGCCTATGCCGCCTATCAGGACGCAGAAATTGCCGCGCATCTGGGTGAAGTGCTATGGGTGATTGGTGAAAAAGATGAAGCGCGTCAAATCTGGGAGGATGCACTAAAACTTACCCCAGACAGCGAAGTCATAACCTCCACCATGCAACGGCTCAAGGCACCCCGGGAATGATGCTCTCCTCTCAACACAAATTCGCTCATGCTTATCCCCTGGCGATTGTGCTGTTGGCCATATTGACGTTGCTGGGCGGCTGCGCCCATCGCCTCCCCCAACCCATCGACGACTGGTCAAGCCACGAAGCACGGGTGCAGAAAATATCCCACTGGCAAATCACCGGCAAGCTGGGCGTGCGCATTCCCGGTGACAACGGCAGCGCCAACCTGCGCTGGCAACACGACAAGCGTCATTATTCCCTGGACCTCAGCGGACCCTTCGGTCAAGGCCGCTTGCTGATTAGCGGCAAACCCGGTCGCGTCACCTTGCAACAACCCGGTGAGGCGCCCTTGATGGCCGACTCCGCCGAGGCACTGATTTACCAGACCACCGGCTGGACCTTGCCCGTTATGCAGCTCGCCTATTGGGTGCGCGGGGTGCCAGCACCGCATCAACCTGTGGTTCGTATGGAACAGGACGAATCCGGCCTGCTGGCACAGTTGGAGCAAGCGGGCTGGCTCATTCAATATCAGGACTACCAGTCAGTCCCCAGCGGCATCTCGCATCTCCAACTACCTGGTCGCATCACAGCCAGCTACGGTGATGTGCGCCTCACGTTGATCATCCGCCAATGGCAACTGGATTGATAAGGGTTCACCCATGACTACACCTGATTCCATTACCCTGCTTTCCCCCGCCAAGCTCAACCTGTTTCTACACATCACTGGCCGCCGGGCCGATGGCTATCATAATTTGCAAACGCTGTTTCAGTTGCTCAACTATGGCGACACCCTTACCTTTGAACGGCGAGACGATCAGGAAATCACCCTCACACCGGCCATGCCCGACGTACCCTTTTATGACAACCTGATTGTGCGCGCTGCGCGCCTCTTGCAATCCTATTGCAGCACCGACGTGGGGGTGGATATCCAACTGGAAAAACGCTTGCCCATGGGCGGTGGAATTGGTGGCGGCAGCAGCAACGCGGCGACCACACTGGTTGCCCTGAATTATCTATGGGAATGCGGTTTAACGATGCTGGAATTGCACGCACTGGGATTAAAACTGGGCGCGGATGTTCCGGTCTTTATCGGCGCCCAAACCGCGTGGGCAGAAGGTGTCGGCGAGCGCCTGCAAGCGATTGAATTACCTCAAAAATGGTTCGTGGTTTTGCATCCGGATTGCCATGTTTCTACCGCTGAAATTTTTTCCCACAAAGATTTGACAAGAGACACGCCGAACATTACAGTAGCGGCCTTTCTCGAGCAGGGTGGTCGAAACGACTGCCAGGCGCTGGTGCGAAGGCTTTATCCCCCCGTGGATGAAGCGCTGAATTGGCTAAGCCAACACACCGGAAATGCTCGAATGACTGGAACAGGAGCGTGCGTATTTGCCGCGTTTGATTCCGCAGAAGACGCACAGCATGTGCTGGCCCAAGCGCCAAAAAATCTGCCGGGATTTATCGCACAAGGCATCAATCGTTCGCCACTTTTTAACCTGCTTCCCGTCACGCGCTAAGGCGCAAGAATTACTTCTCCAGGGGCGTCGCCAAGTGGTAAGGCAGCGGGTTTTGATCCCGCCATTCGTAGGTTCGAGTCCTTCCGCCCCTGCCATTTTCTCGCGTCATTGTGTTCTCACCCGACAGTGATCGCACCTTCCCCAATGCGGATCAATACGGTCTGAAATTAGCGCCCCCTCCTGCGGAGGGCCTGTAAATGGCATAGGGTAAAAACCTGCAGTTTTAGACGTAGCAGCATCGGCAGTAAATCGACAATTTATCAGTTTTATATCTATCGGCTTTATTTAAAGGTACATGACGTGACTGACTTGATGGTCTTTACCGGCAACGCCAACCCGGAACTTGCACAAAAAATTGTCGATCAACTCGGCATGCAACTGGGTGAAGTTTCAGTCTCGCAATTCTCCGATGGTGAAGTAGCGGTTGAGTTACTGACCAACGTGCGCGGTCGCGATGTCTTTGTGGTGCAATCCACCTGCGCCCCCACCAACGATAACCTGATTGAATTGATCGTGATGGTAGATGCACTGCGGCGCGCCTCTGCCGGTCGTATTACTGCCGTAGTGCCTTATTTCGGTTATGCGCGGCAGGACCGACGCGTACGCTCTGCGCGGGTGCCGATTACCGCCAAGGTTGTGGCAGACATGATGGTCGGCGTCGGCGTTGACCGGGTTCTGACCGTCGATCTTCACGCGGAACAGATCCAGGGCTTCTTCGATGTGCCGGTAGACAACGTCTATGGTTCGCCGGTGTTGCTGGAAGATATCGAACGACAAAATTTCCAGGATCTGATTGTCGTGTCCCCGGATATCGGCGGTGTGGTTCGCGCCCGCGCTGTTGCAAAGCAACTGGGCATTGACCTGGCGATCATCGACAAACGTCGCCCCCAGGCAGGCGTGGCAGAAGTGATGAATATCATCGGTGATGTGAATGACCGCACCTGTCTGCTGGTCGACGACATGGTAGATACCGCCGGCACCCTGTGCAATGCTGCCAAGGCGCTGAAAGAACACGGCGCCAAGCGCGTTATTGCTTACTGTACGCACCCGGTCCTGTCCGGCAATGCAATACAAAACCTGAATAATTCTGTATTGGATGAGTTGGTTGTGACCGACTCCATCCCCTTGCGTCAGGAAGCCAAGGATTGCACACGCATTCGCCAGTTAACCCTGTCGAAGATGCTCGCCGAGGCCATGCGCCGCTTGAGCAACGAAGAATCCCTGAGTGCGATGTTCCGCTGATCTGAACAGCGTACTCGGATCACCACCAATGCCACAGCATTGGTTTTTTTAACTCTGCAAACGGTTCTGGTCGCGGACCCTTGCAGTCAAACATGAGTACTGAAAAATGTCTGAAGACTTTGTATTAGATGCCCAAGCCCGTGACGATTTGGGGAAAGGTGCGAGCCGCCGCCTGCGTCGTCTGGAAGGCCTTGTTCCCGGCATCGTGTATGGCGGAAGCAAAAATCCGGTCAATATCAGCATCAACCATAAAGATCTGGTCAAGCACCTGGAAAACGAAGCGTTTTACTCGCACATCATCAGCCTGAACATTGCCGGTAAAGCCGAAGATGTGATCCTGAAAGATCTGCAGCGTCACCCGTCCAAAACCCAGGTTCTGCACGCCGACTTCCTGCGCGTGTCCAAGTCCACCAAGCTGCACACCAGCGTACCTTTGCACTTCATCAACGAAGCCAGCTCCAAAGGTGTGAAACTGCAAGGCGGTAAAGTGGTACATAACCTGGTGCAACTGGAAGTCAGCTGTCTGCCAGCCAACCTGCCGGAGTTCATTGAAGTTGACCTGGCAGAGATGGAAGTGGGCCAGATCCTGCACATCTCCGACCTCAAGCTGCCCAAAGGCGTTACCTCTGTTGCATTGAGCCACGGTGCTGACCACGACCTGGCTGTTGTCACTATGCTGAAGCCGAAAGGCGGTAGCGACGAAGAAGCCGAAGGCGGTGCTACTGCTTAATCGGGATCAGACGGTATTGTGATGGATACTCCCCTGCAATTAATCGTGGGCCTGGGCAATCCGGGCGCTGAATATGACAGGACTCGTCACAATGCCGGTGCCGATTTCGTTGCCGAGCTGGCGCGCCGCGAGGGCGCCAGCCTGGTTCCAGAGAATAAATTCTACGGGCTGACCGCGCGTATTCATTTTCACGGCCGCGATCTGCGTCTGTTGATTCCCACCACGTTTATGAACCGCAGCGGACAAGCCATTAACGCGCTCGCGCAGTTCTACAAAATCCCTCCCGAAGCCATCCTCGTTGCACACGATGAACTGGACCTTGCTCCCGGCGTTGCGCGCTTTAAGCATGGTGGCGGACACGGCGGCCATAATGGCTTACGCGATACCATCAGCGCGTTGGGCAACAATCAAAACTTTAATCGCTTGCGTCTCGGCATCGGGCATCCCGGCTCTGCCGCACAAGTGGTGGGCTTTGTTTTAAAGAAAGCGCCAGCAAGTGAACAAACCTTGATTGATGATGCAATTGATCGCGCCATTCGCGCTTTGCCTGATGCAGCAAAAGGCAACTGGGCTGCAGCGATGCAAAATCTGCATACGACAAAATAAATTTACCGCTATCTTCTGCATATCTTCTCAAAAAATAATTTCTTAACTCTTTTCTTAATAGCTCCGTTTACATCTCATTGTTGCGTGAGCAGCAGCGCCGCTAAAAATTAGCGTTTATTTTGCAGACTGGCACCTGCATCATCCAACACATGTTAAAAATTGTCTTATTTTCCTGTTTAAATTGCTTTTAAAAATTTCATTTACTAGTCTCTTAGAGCGATACGATTCCCGCTTCTGTTTTTGTCATGCATGTTCATCGTCAATTTTAAAGACGGAAACCACCAAATCCCCAACGGGGTGGAGAACCATCATGAATAAAAATAAACACATTGCTAATCACGTTAATCCCGCTACATGTTTTATTTTTTTATTAACACCACTGGCAACTGCGCTAATGCCTTCTGCATACGCACAGGAACCACCGCTACCCGCCATTGAAGAGATGATTGTCACCGGTACACCGGGTGGCGCGTCGTTACGCAAGTTTGATGCAAGTTTCGCCATCTCGACGGTTAGCGAAGAAGAAATTAATCAGGTCGCCCCTGCCAGCACGGCAGACTTACTTAAAACCATACCGGGTGTTTGGGTGGAGAGCTCCGGCGGTGTCTCCGGGGCCAATATTTTTGTGCGCGGCTTTCCCAGTGGCGGGGATGCGGATTTTGTAACGGTGGCGATCAATGGACTGGCGGTTTATCCCGCACCCACCTTATCGTTTATGGAAAATTCAACGCTCTTTCGTATTGATGAAACCATTGCGCGTATGGAAGGTTTACGCGGCGGACCAAACCCGGTGTACGCCAACGGTCAGGTGGGTTTAACCACCAACTTTATTCTTAAAGAAGGCGGCGAGGACACAACCGGCTCCATTAAATACTCTACATCGGATTACGATCTGCAACGGATCGACGGTGTAGCCAGTGGCAAGCTGGATGACGATCTTTATTACATGATCGGTGGCTATGTCAGCTCATCGCCCGGCGTACGCGATGCCGGCTTTAATGCAGAAGAGGGCCATCAATTCACCGTCAATATCACCAAGATACTCGATAACGGTAAAGCCAATATTTTTCATCGTCTGACCGATGATCACGGCACCTGGTATCTGCCCGTAGCACTGGATGTGAATGGTATAGATACCGGGCTGGATGCGGAGTACACCCAGGTCGGCCCACGTAACCGCCATGTTCTGGTTCCTGTCAGCGGCCCCGACGGTATGGGAGGCTCTGCGATTAGCTGGGAAGAGTTCGATATGGGTAAAGGGCGCGGCTGGGACGGCAGTGTCACCGGCGGTGCCATTGAGCTGGATTTAGGCAACGACTGGACCTTTATCGATCGCTTTAGTTTGACCAAAGGCGCCGCTAACACCCACGGCTTTGTTCCGCAGGGAGCGGCGGTTACGCTCGGCAGTTTGAATGGCGGCGTCGCGGGTGAAACAGTTTCCGGTACCGACGTTGCGGCTAACGATCTGGTGCAGATGTTTGGTCCCTGGGTGGTGCACAAGGATATTAAAACCTTCAACAACGATTTGAGTTTAAGTAAACGTTGGCAGGATTTTAAAGTGACCCTCGGTTATTACACCTCGTCCTGGGAAGTGGATGAGTGGTGGTCCATCGGTAACCAGAAATGGTATGTATTGGGACACAATGGCGAGCAACTTACCGCTGACAGCATTACAGATGATTGCCAGGACGCGGATGAGCCTACCTGTGGATTTAAATATGATGTGCGGGCATTGGGTGATGCGCGCG
Source organism: Cellvibrio sp. (assembly GCA_035490615.1). Classification (GTDB taxonomy): domain Bacteria; phylum Pseudomonadota; class Gammaproteobacteria; order Pseudomonadales; family Cellvibrionaceae; genus Cellvibrio. Next base: position 3,002 of record DATJLH010000210.1, on the reverse strand, counting down.
AAAATGCATTTTATATCGCTGGCGAAACTTACATTGGTGCTCTGACCCTGGATGCCGGCGTGCGTATCGTCAACCGCGAAACCAATTATTCAGTAGATGATGGTCTGCGCGATGGTCGCGACGATTTCTTTGTCGAAACGGATGAAGACAAGGTTTCCTACACCGCTGCCGCCAATTGGAATTTTACCGATGACATGGGTGTGTTCGTGCGCATCAACGATGGCCATAAATATCCCGACTTCGATGCTTACCGCGATTTTCGTGGGGACTTCAATCTGGGTTCCGATTTAATCATCGACGTTACCCAATATGAATTGGGTTATAAATTGGCACGAGATTTTTATTCGCTTTATGCCACCGGCTTTGCCAATGAAACCAAGGGACAACCTTTCTGCGATGTAGGCGGAGCAACCTGCGAGCGCTTAGAGACCGAAGCGATTGGTGTAGAGATCGACGGGAATTTATTGTTAGGCAATTTAACGCTGGATCTCAACGCCACCATTCAGGAACCGGAAATCACCAGCGCCGGGCCCGACGATGGTAATCAGGTACAACGCCAGCCGACGCATCAGTTGCGACTCACACCCAGCTACTTGCTGGAATTTGCCAATGGTGTCAGCGCCTCGATTTACGGCACCTGGACCCTGGTGAGTGATCGGTACGGCGATAATGCCAACACCAATGAGCTGGACGGTTATGACAAATTTGATGTGGGCATGTTGGTTAATATCAGCGATCTGAGCGTGCAACTGTCGGTCGACAATCTCACCGATGAATTAGCGCTGACCGAAAGTGATCCACGCGCTGTCGGTGCCTCGGCCAACGGTCGTTATATTCTGCCACGCAGTGTGAAACTGACCCTGGGTTATCACTTTTAATGTTATCCAAGGTGGGCAATGCGTTCAGCGGTTGCCCACCGCGACCAACCTACTTATAAAAGAATCGGTCTTATGAATGCTATTGCCAAAGTCTTTTTTATCCTCAGCTTTCCGCTGATGTGTTTTTCATGTGCCACTGATCCCGCAACACAATGGCAAGACTCCACCAGTCATTTAAGCCCCGATGAACGTTTCGGCGAGCTGTTTGAGAAGGTCCAGCTATCGGGCATCTTCAGCGACTCCAAGACGTTTGTGGACAGTACCCCCAAGATAGCGGCTGAAAATATCCTGCAAAAATATCGCGCACAACGAGAGCGACCCGACTTTAACCTGCGGATATTTGTTGAAGAAAATTTTTATCTTCCGCCTTCAGTCGCTTCGGATTTTCAAAGCGATAAAAGCCGATCTGTGGCCGCGCATATTGAATCACTCTGGCCCGTGCTGACACGCGAACCGGATACGCGCTCTGACGGTTCATTAATTCCATTACCGCATCAGTATGTGGTACCCGGCGGACGTTTTCGGGAAATTTATTATTGGGATAGTTACTTCACCATGCTGGGCTTGCGCGAGTCCAACCGCTGGGATTTGATTGAGGATATGGTGGATAATTTTTCGCACCTGATCGACACCATGGGCTTTATTCCCAACGGTAACCGCACCTATTATCAAACCCGCTCACAACCACCATTTTATGCATTGATGGTTAAACTGCTGGCCGAGAAAAATGGCAAAGGCACGCTGACGCGCTACCGTCCGTATTTATTAAAGGAATATCAATTCTGGATGAGCGGCAAAGAGATGTTGTCGGCATCCAACCCGCGTGTGCGGCGAGTTGTTATCTTGCCTGATGGCAGCATCGTGAATCGCTATTGGGACAGCTCTGCCACACCGCGCCCGGAGTCGTATAAAGAAGATGTGGAGTTGGTACACGCTGACAACCCCGAAACCTATCGCCATATCCGCGCGGCGGCGGAATCCGGCTGGGACTTCAGCAGCCGCTGGTTCAAAGACGGCACCACCATGGATTCGATTCACACCACCGATATTGTGCCGGTCGACCTGAATGCATTGCTGTACCACCTGGAACAGGTATTGGCCGAGGCCTTTGCAGAAATTGGCGATGCAACACAAGCGCAAAGATTCCGTGCTCTGGCACAACAACGCAAAGACGCGCTGTTGCGTTACACCTGGAATGCGCAGGACGGCTTTTTCTACGACTACGATGCGGTTGCCCAGCAGCAAACACCTGTTCGTTCACTGGCCGCCATGTTTCCGCTGTTCTTCAACATGGTGGAGCCGGAACAAGCCCGCCGGGTAGCGCAACATATTGAGCAGGATTTCCTGCAAGCGGGCGGCGTTACCACCACCTTGAAAGATACCGGCCAGCAATGGGATGCACCCAATGGCTGGGCACCCTTGCAATGGATCACCATTCAGGGCCTGCGTCAGTACCAACAGCACCCATTGGCCGACACCATCACACAGCGCTGGATCACCCTGAACACCGACGTCTACCAACGCACCGGCAAGATGGTGGAGAAATACAACGTCTACGAACCCGGGCTGGAAGGCGGCGGCGGTGAATACCCGGTGCAGGATGGCTTCGGCTGGACCAACGGCGTGCTGTTAAAGCTCCTCAACGAAACCACCAAAACCCCTCATAAAACCCCGTAGGTCGGATTAGCGTAGCGTAATCCGACATTCTTTCTCGCACAGCTGTCGGATTACGGCGCTGCGCGCCTAATGCGACCTACGGGTAAAGCCAAGGGTAATGGCAAACGGGTTATGCAAACCTAGTGACACGCCGCCTGCGCCTGTATAATCCCGCCCCTGTCATTCTTGCGGCGCACGTCGCGCTGCCCTTATCTTCAAACGGAATCACACCATGGGTTTTAACTGCGGCATCGTCGGCCTACCCAACGTCGGCAAATCCACCCTGTTTAATGCGCTGACCAACGCCGGTATCGGCGCCGAAAACTTCCCGTTCTGCACCATCGAGCCCAACGCGGGCGTCGTGGCCGTACCCGATCCGCGCCAGGACAAACTGGCCGAAATCGTCAAACCCGAACGGGTCGTCGCCACCACAATGGAGTTCGTGGATATCGCCGGTCTGGTGGCGGG
>DATJLH010000209.1:0-29818 GCA_035490615.1 Cellvibrio sp. | reverse complement strand
CTCTCAAGCCTGTACCCGATCCCCTCTGAGGTATCGTGGAAACTTCATGAAACAAAGAGATTTTTATGTCTGATTTGCCTCCTGTATCTACCCTTGTTCCTGAGCTGCAACCTGTTAAGCGCACTGAGCGTTACAAGCAGGGTGAGAAGTTGCGCGATGCGGATAAGGTTGAGCGTATTCCGGTTAAGGTGATCGCCAGTGACCGGGAAGAGATGTTGCGCAAGCCGGATTGGATTCGCGTGCGTATCCCGGCGTCGCCGGAGGTGGATCGTATCAAGGCGATCCTGCGTAAGAATAAGTTGTCGTCGGTGTGTGAAGAAGCGAATTGCCCGAACCTGGGCGAGTGTTTCAGCGGCGGCACCGCGACCTTTATGATCATGGGTGATATCTGTACCCGACGTTGCCCTTTTTGCGATGTCGGCCACGGTAAACCGAATCCTCTCGACGTCAACGAGCCGCGTCAGCTGGCTGAAGCGATTGCCGAGATGCGTTTGAAGTATGTGGTAATTACCTCGGTGGATCGCGATGATCTGCGCGATGGCGGTGCGCAACATTTTGCGGATTGTATTCGCGAGGCGCGCGCCTTGAGTCCGAATTTGCAAGTAGAAGTCCTGGTGCCGGATTTCCGGGGGCGCATGGAGATTGCGTTGGATATCCTTGAAAAAGAAGCGCCGGATGTTTTCAACCACAATATGGAAACCGTGCCGCGTCTGTATCGCCAGGCCCGCCCCGGTGCTAACTATGAGTGGTCATTGCAACTGCTGAAAGACTATAAAGCGCGTCGCCCGGATGTGTTGACCAAATCCGGTTTGATGGTCGGCCTGGGTGAAACGAAAGAAGAAATTATCGAAGTCATGCAACACATGCGCGATCACGATATCGACATGCTCACCATCGGCCAATACTTGCAACCATCGCGTGACCATTTGCCGGTAGCGCGTTATGTTCACCCGGATGAATTTGAAGAATACACCCGGCTTGCCACTGAGATGGGTTTCAAACACGCCGCCTGTGGTCCGCTGGTGCGCTCCAGTTACCATGCTGACAAACAAGCCCACGGTGAAGACATCAAATGGTTTGAAGCCGCCAAAGCCTAATTAGGTCGTAGCTCTATTTTAGTTTGCGAGAAGTAAGTCGGATTAGACGCACAGCGTCGTAATCCGACTTAAAAAGTTCTGGCAACAAGGCAACGAGTAATTGGCACTATGAGCGGATAACGCTAGCACTACCAGCACCGCCCGCGAACCTCACCATCACTTTCCTGTCTGTACATCATCCCCTTCACTTTTTAAACCTGCATCTATGCCAATACCGTTAGCTGAAATTATTGTCCAGCCCCTCGCTCTTGCACCGCAGTTTTGTGCACAAGTAGCGGCATGGCACCATCAGGAATGCGAGCGACAAGGATTAAAAAGCACATTGGCATTGCGCCAACAGCGGTTGCAATTGCACATTCAGGGAGAAACCATTCCGCAAACATTGGTTGCCGTGTTAGATGAAAAAATTATCGGCTGTGTCAGTCTCGTGAATTATCACAGCAGCACCCAACAAAAAAACAACGGGACGAACCTTTCGCCAGTGTGGTTGAGTAATTTATTTGTGCAGGAAAAGCATCGCAAACAGGGTGTTGGTAATGTATTAATTGATCACGCGGTTAATTATGTGCGAGCAATGGCGATGCAGGAATTGTGGTTGTCGGCAGCCGAGTATACGGAGTTCTATCAAAAACGCGGTTGGCAAATTTCCCGCCGGACCCGGTTGGGGGGAAGGGTGGTGAATATTATGCGACTGACGTTAACTGATATAAAGCAATGAATAGTAGACGCTAAGGCAATGTGAGTTTGTCGTGAGGGTGACTGTTTCGAAACCCTCAATTCACGGATGAATTGAGGGAGCTACAGGGATGTATTTATGCGTTTTCGAAACAGTCACCCTCACGACAAACGGATAACGAAGTTCTATTGCCGACGATTAAACTCCAACAACGCCTCGGGCCTATCCGTAAACACCCCATCCACCCCCAAGTCCAACATCCACTGCCAGTCCTCTTCATGATTAACGGTATAAACCCAATTCTTTAAACCGCGACGTCGGGCGTCGTTGATCATCTCCTGGTTTAAAAAACCTAAATGGGTATTGAATGAATAGGCTTTTAATTCATCGCAGCATTGCGCGTAGCTGTAGGGAATGCCTTCTACCAGCACGCCGCGTTTTATGTGCGGTGCGCTTTGTAGCATCTGGAACAGTTGTTGATGGTCGAAGCTTGATACCAGGTAATGTTCCTGCTTCAGCTGATGATCCCGTGTAAAAGCCGTTAATTGTTCAACCAATACGGGCACACAGTTCGGGCCTTTGATTTCAATATTGAGCAGGGCACGGTCACCGACAAGCTCCAGTACCTGGCGCAACGTGGGAACGGGTTCGCCATTTTCGAGTGTCAGTTGGCGGATTTCGGCAAGGGATTTTTCAATCAGTAACCCTTTGCCTTTTAATTGTCGCCCGAGCCGGCGGTCGTGGGTGACGATCAGTTCGCCGCCGATTTGCCAGATGTCGATTTCTACCGCGTCTACGCCCAGCGCAAGGCTGCGGCGAATGGCCTCCAGGCTGTTTTCGGGGCTGGTGTGTTGGTGGTGAATTGGTCCGCCGCGGTGGGCAATGCAAAAAAGTGACGCCATTCCAGCTACCTTCAGGTTAACTAACGCTATACTGCGCAACGCTCAACAGGCCGTTGCAAAACGGGTCCTATGGTAGCAGTAAACCATCCGAGAGTGATCCCGCAAGAGAGTGGCAATTCGATGACAAAATTACTTCTGGTATTCGGCTGTATCTTTGCGTTTTACCTGGTGTCGTTAATCCTGCACAAGATTACTCGCGAGCGCAGCATCAAGAAAATGTTGGGTGATTTACGGGTGCGTTACGTCACGCGCTTGATGAATATCGGGCTGGTGTTTTGTTGCATTGTGGTGGTGTGTCTGATCCTCGGTTTGGGTTACAGCGAGGTCTCGGTGTTTCTTTCGTCCATCTTCGCGGTGGTCGGCGTCGCCTTGTTTGCCCAGTGGTCAATCCTGAGCAATATCACTGCCAGCATGATTATCTTTTTTGGCTTTCCCTACCGGGTAGGGGACCGCATCAAGATCCTTGATAAAGACGACGACATGAGCGGTATCATCGACGAGATCAGCATGTTCCACGTTATCCTCAAGCGTGAGGATGGCAACATCGTTACCTATCCCAACACGTTGATCCTGCAAAAGGCGGTATTAAAAGTAGAGCATCCATTACCGCCGGCAGTCATTGAGGAACATTAAAGCGCAGCTTAAGCCCGTAAGACGTTAACGATGGCCTGACTGACATAGGCCATTTTTTCCGTGGTTAAGCCGGCAACGCTGATGCGGCTGGTATCGGTCATGTAGATACTGAACTCATTTTTCAGTCGATGCACTTGTTCAACGCTCAAACCCAGAAATGAAAACATGCCGCGTTCGTGGGCGATAAAGCTGAAATCCCGTTCATCCTGTCGTTGATTCAATGCGCTCACCAGTTCCGCGCGCAGGTTCTGGATGCGCTGGCGCATCTGGCTCAGCTCTTCCTGCCACTGCCGGGTCAGTTCGCTGTTGTGCAGGATGATATCCACGATAGCGCTGCCGTGGGCGGGCGGCATAGAGTAGAGGCCGCGCGTAACGCTGAGTAACTGGCTCATGCCTGCATTGGCCTGGGGTTCATTGGCGAACACCAGGCTCAAGGTACCGGCGCGTTCGCGATATAAACCGAAATTTTTGGAGAACGAGGCCGCGATAATCAGCTCGGGCACCGACTCCGCTAACAGGCGAATGCCGTAGGCGTCTTCATCCAGTCCTTCACCAAAACCCTGATACGCCATATCCACGAATGGCACAAAGCCGCGCGTCTGGGCCAGCCGTGCAACCTCCTGCCATTGTTCGCGCGACAGATCCGCACCGCTGGGGTTGTGGCAGCACGCGTGGAGCAGCACCAGATCGCCGGCGGGCACGTTATTCAGGCAAGCCACCATGGCATCGAAGTCGATGCTGTGGGTAGCGTAGTTGTAGTAAGGGTATTCGCGCAGCGTTAAACCGGCACTGCCCAGCAGGGGAATATGGTTGGCCCAGGTCGGCGTGCTCACCCAGATCGTCGCACCGGGTTTGGCGCGCTGGATAAACTCCGCCGCCACCCGCAAGGCGCCACACCCACCGGGTGTTTGAATGGTGCGAACCCGATTATCCGACACCGCCGTGTGACCGGTCCCGTAAACTAACCCCACCACCGCATTGTTAGCACCGGGGTATCCCGCCGGGCTGGTATAAGCCTTGGTATTTTCCAGGTTCAGCCGCAACCGCTCTGCCGCCGCCACCGCCGCCATGATCGGCGTCACCCCCGCATCATTCTTATACACCCCCACGCCCAGATCGACTTTATTCGGGTTGGTATCTTGCTGAAACGCGGCACTCAGACCAAGGATAGGATCGGCGGGCAGCAAAGGCAGGGATTCAAACATGGTGACTCCTGAATTGTTATGTAGTGGGCGCAGATGGGTACGAAAAAAGTGGGCCGATTATACGCTCACCTTCGTGGTTTAACAGGTGTTGAGGAGTGGACTTAAAAATGGACTGAGGCTAGAAAGAATTGGGCCTAAAAGGTACGGAGTTGGAATTTTCACGAAATGAGCTTCGTAATCCGTTTGTCATTAGGCCTTTTGTTTCGAAAACGCATGAATACATCCCTGTAGCTCCCTCAAGTCGTCCGTGACTTGAGGGTTTCGAAACAAAAGGCCTAACGCCAAACTCGCATCCTGCAAATGTCAATAATGATCTACAGATAAGCGCCGAACAGAAATCAATTACAAACCTGGAACTCCACAATGCCACTACCTGAACCAAAACGCTGCATCGTGTACTTTTCCAGATCAATCAAATAACCATCACCCGCAAGGTTAGCCGTACAACACCCATTACAATCAGAATCTGAACAACCGTCATACACCTTGGCGGTAATCCGGCGGCTGCCCTGACGCAGATTAATCGTCTTCATACCCATCCAGCTCCAATCCTTCAGGTGCACCGCCGCAATATTATTTGCCATCACCCAGGACTCCGGTTGCACGCCATTCAAGCCATAGAACTGCCCGGCCCAGGTGCAGCCGTTGTAGAGGATGCATTCATCACTTCCGGGATCGGGATAGGATTCGTAGTGAGTCAGGTTGGCGCGGTACCAGGTGCTGCCGCAGTCAGGATTGTTGGTGCCGCCGGCCGGGGTGATCTCGATCCAGTTGAAATTCCAGCCGGCTGTTTGGGCAAACACCCCGAGGTTATAGGTGCCGGCATCGATGGTTACGGTTTTGGATACGGTGGTCCAGTTTTGCCATCCGCCGGTAGCGCCGATCTGGAAGGTTCCCAGTTGGATGGCGCCCGCGTTCAAATCCACCGAGGCGGTTGCGCCGGACGGGCTGGCCACGCGCAACTTGACGATGTAGCTGCCGGTGGTCGGGATAGTGAGATTGGTATACGCCAGCCATTCCCCCGTTTCGATCCAGCCGATGTTGTAACCCCCGTTGGTATCCTGGGCATTTTCGATATCGACATCATCGCTACGGTAAGCACCGCCTGTATTGCCTGGCGTCGTATCGTAGAAGTAGGTATAGCTCTCGGCCTGGAACACGACGGCCTGGGCGCTCAGCGACAGCGCAGCCAGTAGCGCACCGGCGCCGAGTGTTAATGTTTTTACCACAGTCATTGGCGTGAACCTGAAATGCATTGTTATGACCCTCAGTGTTGTGCGGATGTTATGCAGCCTGTTGCGCGGCAGCAGTGAAAGCGGCAGGTAAAAGCGAATTGTCGTCAGGGGAAAAAGCCCGCGCCTATTCTGGCGCTTCAGGTAAGTCTGCCTGAGCGAGTCGGTCGTGCCAGACACTTTTCTATGAAGGTCAGATACTTTTCTATCAGGGATGACGGGATGCGAGGCGTTTCATAAACCGCCCAGTTTAAAAGGCTGCTCAGACGATAAGGGAAGCGATCAGGTATACTCTGCGCCTCGTTTTATCCTAATGCAGGAGCTTTGTCTGACTATGTCGCAGTTCTGGAGTGAGGTGGTGCGCCAACTGGAACCTTATGTGCCCGGTGAGCAGCCGCAGATTGATGGCTTGATCAAACTCAATACCAATGAAAGTCCCTATCCGCCCTCGCCACGGGTGCACGCGGTATTGGATGAAGCCGCCATTGCGCGTTTGCGGTTATATCCCGACCCAAACTCCCGCAGGCTCAAACAGACCTTGGCAGATTACTACGGCGTAACACCGGAAAACGTGTTCGTGGGCAACGGCTCCGATGAAGTGCTGGCATTGTCTTTTATGGCATTTTTCCAGCAGCCTAAACCCTTGCTCTTCCCCGACATCACCTACAGCTTCTACAAAGTCTATTGCCAGTTATTCGGCATCGCGGCCCAAAAAATTCCGTTGCGCGACGACTTCACCATCGACTTCGCCGACTATCCGACGGACAACGGCGGCATTATCTTCCCCAACCCCAATGCCCCCACCGCCATTGGCAAACCGCTCGCGGACATAGAAACGTTACTGCAACGCAATACCCAAACCGTGGTGCTGGTCGATGAAGCCTACATCGACTTCGGCGGCGAAACTGCCGCCTCCCTGGTGAACCGCTACCCCAACCTGTTAGTCGTACAAACCCTCTCCAAATCCCGCGCCCTCGCCGGCATGCGCGTAGGCTTCGCCATCGGCGACAAACAATTGATCGAGGGCCTGGACCGCGTCAAAAACTCCTTCAACTCCTACCCCCTCGACCGCCTCGCCGAAGCCGCCGCCGTAGTCGCGTTTGAAGATGAAACCTACTTCCGCTCCTGCCGCGACAAAGTCATCGCCACCCGCGAATGGACAACCCGGCAATTACAGGAACTCGGCTTCACCGTACTGCCATCCCAAGCCAATTTTGTATTGGCCCAACCGAAAGGCGATGCCGCGGACCTGGCAGCCACATTACGCGAGCACAAAATCCTGGTGCGCTACTTTAATGCACCACGGATTGATAAATTTTTGCGGATTACGATCGGGACGGATGAGGAAATGGAGCGGTTGGTTGAGGTATTGAAGACGGTTATTTGAAAGGCTTATTACTGATTATTTGCAAGGTTCGTAGACTTTGCAGCTTGTCGTGGCGGTGCTTCGAAATCCGTTTGTCATTAGGGCTTTTGTTTCGAAAACGCATGAATACATCCCTGTAGCTCCCTCAAGTCGCCCCTGACTTGAGGGTTTCGAAACAAAAGCCCTAACGCCAAACTCGCATCGTATGAGCGTGAACCTTCGCGAATATATTGAAGAACTAAGACTTCACTTTTTCCTCCAGCGTCGCCCCCTGAATCACAAAATAACGATCCATCCCCGTCCACTGCAACAACTCCCACACCTGCCGACTGCAATGGCACAAAGTTATATTCTGCCGCTGTGAACGTTTCTGCTCCCTGAACAGCAGCAACATCCCCAAGCCCGTCATATTCAATGTCGGCGTCCGGGTCAGGTTGAATTCAAACTGATCCACATCCTTGCTGGCGGTTTCCCGCAACAATCGCAACCATTCCCGGCGTAGCGCCTGATCAATCGTGCCGCTGATGTTAATTCGCAAGCCGTGTCCATTATTGATGGGAATCCAATCAATACGTGGCCCTGTATCGGTGGCCGGTTTGTGAACGGAGTGGGCGTTTGCCGCACCCTTGATAACCGCGGCAGCGCGGTGTTTGGTGGGAGAGGCGGCGGGAATGGAATCTTCCCAACTGCTGGTTTCGCCAGCGGTACTCAACACCTCGTTAATTATCTGCCCATAAGCGGTGGTTTCCCCGGGATGTTCGCCATCACGAAGGATGAGTTCTTCGCCAATGAAAGGAACCGGTGGTCGCATGACTGCCTCCGGAGCAAGCCGCAAGTTGCGGGTTTCTTACTGCTGTGGCGGCCTCTGGATGGCTGAAGCCGGCCACGTTGATTCGAATTGAACATTATTTATTCAATACCTGCTGAGTATAGCCAGAGTTACCGCGTGTGGCGCATAAATCCTTTGCGGCGGTGAAAAAATCAGGTAAGGTTGCCGTCACAACTAGTACTGATCAATCAATAGCTTACCGGCATTACCTGAATTTTTTATCACCATTGCCCTTGGCCCGCCGGTTTGTGATGCGAAAAGAATCTAACTAGTGATCGATACCGGATCACTGCTGGAGCCGGTTGGTCAACTGACTTGGGCATCGACTTGGGCGAATATGCAGAATAAAAATACAGCCGTTGAACTCATCAAGAAGTTTCAACAACTATTCACCGACCTGAATCACAAACAGATTGCCGAACGCCTGGTCAAGCTGGTGGTGGTTAAACCGGTTGTCAGCCGGGTGGTATTGATCGTTGAGCGCGATAATCATTTATACGTTGAAGCCATTGCTTGCCAGCGCGCGCCGGAACCCTTGGTTAGCGGTGTAGCGACCGCGCTCTCGCGCTTAAACTATCTGCCGCAACAAAAAATTCGCGAAACGTTTCTGCTCGGCCATGCCCAGGCATTGGATAGCGACCACATCAATACCCTCGGCGAAAAAGACACCCAGAAAGGCTGCCGCGCCTGCTACCTGCATCCCATCCTGGAAAAAGAAAAAACCATCGCGGTGTATTACATCGAAACCGAACGTGACTTGCCGCAGCTGCAACAAGCCGTGGCGGAACTGGATACCGTATGGACGTTCAGTTCGCTACTCATACGCCAGGTGATCGAGATGTGGCGGCATGAAGAGCAAGCCGAACGTTTCCGTTTGGCCGAACAGGCGCTCTGGGCCAGCGAAACCTATCTCAACGCGATACTGCGTTATTCGCCCGCGCTTATTTCGGTCAAGGATCTGGACGGCAATGTGGTACTCGCCAGTGAGCATTTCAAGCTGATGGCGAATATCGATGAGAAAGGTTTTGTAGGCAAAAATGTTTTTGATGTCTATCCGGCGGACATTGCCCAATCCATGTGGGACATTGATGTAGCCGCGCGCAATAAACAGCAAACCTTTGAAACAGAGCTGGATTTATTACACAAAGACGGCACCTTGCATACCTACCTGGTAGTGAAGTTTCCATTGCGTAATAAAGAATCGGAAGTCTTCGGTGTGTGTACTATCGGCACCGATATTTCGGAGCGCAAGCTGGCGGAAAACGCACTGCGTGAACAGCAGTCGCGCCTCAATTACATGGCCTTCCACGACTCGCTGACCTCTTTGCCTAACCGCTCTTTATTTTACGACCGCATCTTCCACGGCCTTGCCCGCGCACGGCGCAGTAACAGCAAGGTGGCGTTGATGCTGCTGGATATTGATCGTTTCAAGATTATCAACGACAGCCTCGGTCACGACTCCGGCGATTTACTATTAAAGGCGATTGCCATGCGCCTTAATGAAGGCGTGCGCGATATGGACACCGTTGCGCGGCTCGGTGGTGACGAATTTGTAGTGGTGCTCGAAGGCGTGCACGACATTGACGATGTCATCTTCGTCGCCAATAAATTACTGGTCACCCTCGCACGCCCGCTGGAGATCAGCGGCCATGAAATTACCACCACGGTCAGCATCGGCGTGAGTATCTTTCCCGATGATGGCTCCGATGCGGACGAGCTGCTTAAGAACGCCGACATTGCCATGTATAAAGCCAAAGAGGCGGGCAAAAATAATTGCCAGTTTTACGCAAAAGGAATGAATGCTACAGCGGTGAATTACCTGCTGTTGGAAAATGATTTGCGCCGCGCGGTAGAGCAGGAACAATTGATTTTGCATTACCAGCCCCAGATCGATTTACAGACCGGTGAGCTGATGGGTGTGGAAGCGCTGGTGCGCTGGCAACACCCCGAACGTGGCCTGGTTTCGCCTGCGCATTTTATTCCCCTCGCGGAAGAGACCGGTTTGATTGTGCCTATCGGTGAGTGGGTTTTACGCGAAGCCTGTCGTCAACAAAAAGCCTGGCTCAACAGTGGTAAACGCCTAGGCAAGATGGCGGTGAACCTGTCGCCACGTCAATTTCGCCAGAAAAATTTTCCCGGCAAGGTGGAAGCGATTCTGCGCGATACCCAACTTGATGCCGAGTACCTGGAGCTGGAAATCACCGAAAGCTGCGCGATGGAGCACGCCGGCGAAACTATCAATCACCTCAAGCAATTAAATGAGATGGGTTTGTTTCTCGCCATCGACGATTTCGGTACCGGTTATTCATCCCTGGCTTACTTGCAGCGTTTTCCGATCCAAAAACTCAAGATCGACAGCAGTTTTGTGCACGACATCCACGACGACCACAACGACGCCGCCATCGCCAAAACAATTATTGGCCTGGCGCACGGCATGCAATTGAAAGTGGTGGCGGAAGGTGTGGAGACGGAATACCAGGCCGAGTGGTTGCGCCAACAGGGTTGCGACCAGGCGCAAGGTTTTCTCTATGCCAAACCGCTATCGCCCAAACAATTTGAAAGCCATTTCCACGGCGGCAAGTTTGCGTTCGATGGTAACGTTGTAAAGCTGGACTCGCTGAAGGTAGGCGCCTGATTAACGGGCAAAATCGGGTATACGAAAGCGCTTGCGATACGCGCTCGGCGCAAGGCCGGTGGTCCGTTTAAATAATCGGCGAAAAAAAGCCGCATCCTCATAGCCCACACGCCAACTGATCTCCTCAATGGACGCATCGGTGCGCTCCAATCGCCGCTTGGCATCTTCAATACGCAACCGCTGCACATACACAATGGGCGTAATGCCGGTGGCATGAGCAAAACGCCGCTTGAAGGTGCGTTCAGCCAAGGTTGAATGCTTGATCATTTCATCTACCGCGTTAGTTACAGAAAAATGATGGCTTAGCCATTGTTGTGCGCTCCGGATTTCTGCATCGCCGTGATGAATATTGCCTTCAAAGATGATGTAGGGCGTTAGCCCGTCCTGGTGCCATTGCAGCGCGAACAACCGTGCTACCTCCTGCGCGATGGTGGCACCGGCGTAACGCGCAATCAGGTAAAGCACGAGATCATGCCAGCTCATGGATGCGCCTGAACTGATCAGTTCCTCCCGTGCTCCTGCGGTAACCAGAACGCGCTCCGGGTGAATCACGACGGCGGGATAACAGGTGGCGAAACAATGGGCATAACCAAAATGCACCGTCGCTTCCCGGCCATCGAACAGTCCGGTCTCTGCCAGCAGGAAAATGCCGGAGCACGCCGAGCAAAGCACAGCGCCGCGCGCGTGCATCTTGCGTAACCAGTCGACGATTTGCGGGTAACGCCCTTTCTGCCAGTTGTCGTTGTGCAGCAATATTGATGGCACTATCACAATGTCACTGGTTTCGATGGAATGAATCGCGCGTTGCACCTGCACCGGTACACCACTGGCCAGGAGAATTGGCCCCACCTGTTCTCCAACGATCTCTACATGAAAGGGCGCGGGTAACTGTTGGTCCACCACGCCCATCACCCGCGGGCCGTTCATCACATCGAAGATACCGGCGAGGGTGGAAATGACGGCGTCGGGCAGGGCAACCAGGCTGACGTGAAGGGGTTGTATGCCTGTGCGAGCGATAGGTGTGGTCATAAGCGGATCCTTGACAAGGGTTTTGGCATGAATGGACCGATCCCGGGTGATTCAGCCTCTTCAGTACAACGGGTGCGGCTGCAATCATGAGCGTGAAATCTAACCTACGCAAGATTGCACCAAGGAGCTGTCGCATCATGAAGGCATCTGTTATCGATCAACGTAAACTGGAATCTTTTGTCGCTCGCGCCCTGGGTGATCTGTCCTCCGCTTACGGCGGGGTGATGGTCAGCCTGGGCAACAAGCTCGGCCTCTACAAAGCCATGGCCGGGGCTGGCCCGGTCAGTGCAGGTGAATTGGCAGCGCGTGCCGGCTGTGCCGAACGTTATGTGCTGGAATGGCTCAACGCCCAGGCCGCCGGCGGCTATGTTGACTACCATGCGGTCAGCGGAACCTACGAATTGTCGCCGGAGCAGGCGATGGTGTTGGCCGATGACACCAGCCCGGTATTTGTACCGCCGGCCTGGCAGGTGCCTGCGTCCATGTGGTTTGACGAAGAGAAAACCCTGGCTGCATTTCGTACCGGCAAAGGTGTGGCCTGGGGCGACCACGATGGCCGATTGCATTGCGGGGTGGCCGCGTTTTATCGCAATGGGTATCGCGGCAGTTTGATCTCCCAATGGCTGCCCGCGCTGGATGGTGTGGTAGCGCAATTGGACGCCGGCATGGCGGTGGCCGACGTTGGCTGTGGCCACGGCCATTCAACGGTGCTGATGGCCCAGGCTTTTCCAAACTCCCGTTTCTATGGCTTTGATGCCCATGCCGCTTCCGTCTATACCGCGCGGCAAAACGCAGCCGATGCGGCGCTGACTGATCGAGCCAGCTTTGCGGTGGCGCGCGCGACGGATTATCCCGATCAGCAATACGGGCTGATCTGTTTCTTTGATTGCCTTCACGACATGGGCGACCCGGTGGCTGCCGCCTGTTACGCCGAGCGAGTGCTGGCACCGGGGGGAACGATTATGTTGGTTGAGCCTTTTGCGCACGATCGGGTTGAGGATAACTTGTCGCCGGTGGCACGGATGTATTACGCCGCCTCAACCACCATCTGCTGCGCTCATGCGATATCCGAAGGTGGCAAACAGGTGCTCGGTGCGCAAGCTGGTGAGGCGCGACTGGCCGATGTGTTCCGCAAGGCGGGGTTTACCCACTTCCGTCGCGCAGCGGAAACGGCATTCAACCTGATTATCGAAGTGCGTCGGTAAGCTGGGGTTGCGTTTTTTCTTGTGGGTACTGTCGGATTACGCTGCGCTAATCCGACCTACGGAGAGTATTGAAACCGCCCTTAGCCTTGGCCGCGGGTGCGGTTGGCGTGGGGGCGGGCGTTTTCTTCGGTGAAGGCGATGATGGCGTCAGCGATATCTTTTTTGGTGGCGGCTTCAATACCTTCCAGGCCCGGCGACGAGTTCACCTCCATCACCAGCGGACCCCGGCTGGAGCGTAGCAAATCCACACCGGCGACGTGCAAGCCCATGGTCGTAGCCGCTTTGATCGCGGTGCGCCGTTCAGTGGGGGTGAGTTTGGTGATCCTGGCTGTACCGCCACGGTGCAGGTTGGAGCGGAATTCGCCTTCCTGCGCGGTGCGTTGCATGGCTGCCACAATCTTATTGCCGATCACAAAACAGCGCACATCGCTGCCGCCGGCTTCCTTGATAAATTCCTGCACCAGAAATTCAGCGCGCAATTCGCGGAAGGCTTCGATCACACTCTCTGCCGCCTTGGGGGTTTCGGCCAGCACGATACCGCGACCCTGGGTGCCTTCACAGAGTTTGAGCACCAGCGGCGTGCCGCCCACCAGTTTGATCAGTTCCTTGGTGTCGTGAACGTTGTAAGCAAAGCTGGTCTTGGGCAAGCCCAGGCCTTTGCGTGAGAGCAATTGCAGGGCGCGCAGTTTGTCGCGCGAGCGGCCCAGTGCCACGGATTCTGTCAGGCAGTAAACCCCCATCATCTCGAACTGGCGAATCACTGCCAGGCCGTAGTGAGTAACGGAGGCGCCGATGCGCGGAATAACCGCATCAAAATCTTCCAGTTTGTTGCCCATATACCAGATCGCCGGGCTGGACGAGGTGATGTCCATGTAACACTTCAAAATATCGATGACATGCATCTCATGGCCGCGCTTAACCCCGGCTTCCACCAGGCGGCGGGTAGAGTACAAACGGCGATTGCGAGACAGTATGGCAATTTTCATAAAATGACCGAGGTAAATAAATTAGGGAGTTGTATATGGACTGTTACGCCGGGCGTAAGCACTGAGGCCGTGATTTACACGGGTGGTTCACTCTTGCTGCCGCCCAGGACAAAAGATTTGGCGCTGTCGACGACGTAACCCTGCCGCAGAGCGCTACGGCCCAGCAACATACGAAAGCGCATATTTTCCCGGTCCGTCAGGGTAATTTCGATAGGAAACTGCCGGTCCTTGAGTTGAACGGTTGTTTCAATGACAAATCGCCACTCGCGATGCCCACCGGAATCGGTGACCTGCCGCCGGTCCTTGATCGGTGCCTCACATTCGATACTGCTGGTGGTACACCCTTGCAGGGGATGCAGCCCAAATCTCACCCAGGCTTCACCGTTCCGTTCAAATGGCGTGACGTAATAGGTGTGCAGGGCGCTGGTTTTGGCTCCGGTGTCCACCTTGACCTTAATGCGAGTGGCGTCAAAGTCGGTTAATGTAATCCACTCTCGCCAGCCGATCAGCTGTTGTTCTGTCGTGGCCACGGTTTCTCCTCATGGGTAGTGCGGTGTCTGCGTCGCCGTGCTGGGTGCGGTTTTTACTTGGCCAGGGGCGGTCGGTAAAATGAAAAATATTATTCATCTCGACAAATTTTTTTTGCTTTGTTTGGCGTCATAGCTATGATAAATAGCGCGGGACAAACTGCCTGAACCGGTAAAAAGGTGGCGGCAGATGTCAATCGGCAGCCCACCTTTGTGGCTGACATGGTCCCGGTTGTTGTTGTAGCAGTTGCGTTAACATCCCTTATCTGTCGATTCTGGAGTAGTTTTATGTCTGTCGATGAACATAGCCCTGCTGATGCTGATTTGTTGAATGATGTGATCGATATCGACGATGACGAGCAACCCAAGCTCACCGGTAAAGAAGCGAGCCAACACATGCTTGAAATGCGTCGCAAGATCGAAGACAGATTGGAGCGTCGCCGTCTCAAAGAGCAACTTGGGTTTGATGATTTGTCCGAACTGGATTTTTAATTAACCCGCCCACCTTGTCATTCCGGCTAACTGGTTTGCCCGAGCCCGCCGCCAGCCAGTTAGCATGCATTTTCCCCATCAATATCCCAGTTGCAGCTCTTTATTTGAGTGTCGCCAGCACAGGCGCTAATGCGGCGTCGTGTTCTCTTCCTGCTTTATAGACCAGATAAATGGGTTGCACAAAACGCGGTGCGTCAGCTACCCGATAAAAGCCACGCCCGGCTAAAGCGAGGGTGGAGGGCAGATAGGCAGAGGCTGCGGCCTGCGCCATAAACCGGATACCCAGGGCGGCCTCTGTGGTGCGCAATCGAGGTTCAATACCGGCGACGCGCTTGTGGTGAAATGCAGCGAAAGCCGCACTCCATTCGATGAACAGATAGGGCGTGGATGGCGAGCTTGTTTCTGTCGAACTCCACAGGGTCAATTCCTGTTCGGCAATCTTGATAGCGTGTAGCTCAGGGTGTTGCGGCAAGTCCAATACCACCGCCAGGTCCAGTTGCTGGGCGAGGATCTGGGTAATCAATTCCAGGTGCGACAGCGACTCAACCGATAACCCCCGGCTGGCAGAGACGGATAACAGTGTCTGGACAAGCTCGGGCAGTTCGCACTGCCACACCGACGCCGTGGTGCCTACCGTCAGATGGGTTTCAGGCTCCAGTTTGATCGACAGGTCTTCCAGCGTCTCCGACCAGGCGCGCAGCAACTTTTTTGCATGGGGCAGCAGGCGTTCTCCTTCCGCCGTCATCTGGATATTGCCGCGAATACGGTGCAGCAAGGTAACACCAAGCATTTGTTCCAACTGGCGAATCCGCGCACTGACCGCTGCCGGCGTCAGGAACAGGTTGTCAGCAGCGCGACCGAAGTGGCGCACCTGGGTAACTTCAATAAAGGTTTTAAGCAGTTCGATATCCATAGGCAGCACGTCAGGGCAATGGCACAGCCAGCGGAATGTACACCGACCCTCAGGACGAGGCAACGCGATTGTCCGCGCCTGTCAGATGAACTGGTGTGATGGGCGATGGAAACAGGTGGGAAAACAAAAATGTATGGGCATAAAAAAATCCCCCTTGCGTGCGGCAAGGGGGATTTTTTTATTAACCCATTACAGCTGGTATTGACTGCGGTTTACCGGGGCATTGTCCTGTAACCACTTATCCACTTCCTGTACATCGGCGGGGGTCAGCATACCGGCGGCCTCACGCAGCTGAATGGTATTGATGATGTAGTCATACAACGCGGTCGCATAGTCACGACGGGCCTGATACAACTGACGTTGTGACTGGAGCACTTCCACCAGGTTACGCGTTCCCACTTCGTAACCGGATTGGGTTGCTTCCAACGCACTCTGGCTGGACACGATGGCCTGCTTGCGCGCCTGCACGCGCGCTACACCGGTTTCTACCGACAGATGCAGGGCGCGGGTGGATTGGATGATGCTGCGCTGGGTGCTGTTAAAGAGTTCCTGTGATTGAGTGGCCTGAGCAAAGGTTTGACGGCGTTCTGCCGATACTCTGCCACCGCTGAAGATGGGCACGTTCAGGGTCACTGCCACCGAGGAGCCTTCTGTGTTGTAGTCCTGAGACACACCGTATCTTTCACCGTCATCGTCATAATCGCTGTAGCCCAGCGATGCCGTTACCGTGGGAAGGTGACCGGAACGAGCACTTTTGGCGACTTGCCGCGCGGCTTCTGCACCCAGGCGAGCCGCTTTAAGCGAGTAGTTATTCTTCAATGAAAACTCAACCCACTCGTGACGATCTGCGGGTACGGGCTCAACAACCGGAAATTGCGGTGCCAGCGGGGCGATCTGCTCGTGGCTTTGGCCGGTCAGCACTTCCAGTGCTTCAAAATTGATATTCAAATTGCCGCGCGCTTCAAGAGTCGCTGCGGTTGCACTGTCGTAAGCGGCCTGGGCTTCGTGCACTTCAGTAATTGCCGTTAAACCTACTTCAAAGCGTTGGCGAGTTTGCTCCAATTGATGGGACAAGGCATTCTCTTCCGCGATCGTGGCTTCCAAGGTGTCTACTGCGCGCAATACATTGAAGTAAGCTTCAGCGACACGAACGATCAGGCTTTGCTGATCAGCCCCGAACTGGGCTTCGGCTTGCTCGCTCAACTTTACACCTTGCTTATAGGTGTACCAGGAGGACATGTTAAATAAGGGTTGTTGCAACGAGATTTCCCAACCGGTGCGGGTTGAGTTGATGTTTCCTACACCGCCCGTATCAGTTGGGTCAGTAGGGTCCGGAATGACGGGCGTGTTTGAGTTATTGGTAACGTCGCTATCGCTTTCAGAGTAAGTCGCACTGGCGTTAATTTGAGGTAACAGCCCGGCGCGATTCAAATTACGCAATTCCTGAGCCGCTTCATAGGCAGCGGTGTCTGCTTTCAGTTGTGCATCATTCTTGAGTGCGAGCTCGTAGATATCCAGCAAACTATTGGCGCTGGCCGAGAGCGGGCCAAAGGAAAATAATCCAACCAACAGATAAAGTTTTGTTTTCTTCATAGAGGTGTCCAAGGTAAAAATCGTCCAATAAGCAAACGCATGGCAGCGGTGAGTGTAGCGAGTTGTGCCGGGGTGGTCGAGCGAGCACTTTAACCCAGCAAGTTAAAAAGAGTAAACATGACGAATGTCATTAAGTGTAACCATAATCCCTGCGCAGTCTACGCAAATCCCGACATCTTGGTTCATCGCGAGCAAAGGCTACGAGACGGATATTAAGACTCCATTAACAGCGAATTTGGATTCACCCGCCGGGCAAAATAAAACGCCCGTGCCCTGTTGAATATCATTGATGTTGTTCAACTGTCGGGTTCACATAAACCAATGGCAGCGGGCGCGAGTATGGCGGTCGTCGGTGTCAGATCCTGTCAGTAGAGCAACAAGCGCCTCGCTTTACATGCCTCCCTGAGTTCACTAGACTGCCCCCATTCTTGTCGGGGTGCTGATTTTTAGGCTGAGAGATACCCGTCGACCTGATCCGGTTAGTACCGGCGTAGGAAACGAGAGCAACGAGATTCAAGTTATCCCCGGCGTCTGCCGCCTTGCCCTCCTGCTGTTTCCGCGTCATATATCTGCCACCTGCGGAAAGCCCATGACTTCATCGACTCATTCATCAACCCCCATTGCGCTGACGATTGCAGGCAGCGACAGCGGCGGCGGTGCCGGTATCCAGGCCGACCTCAAAACCTTTTCTGCCCTGGGTGTGTTTGGTTGCAGTGCGATCACCTCCCTGACGGCCCAGAATACGCTGGGGGTGCAAGGTGTCTGGCCGGTGCCGCCGGACTTCGTGTCCGCACAGATCGCTTCCGTGCTGACAGACATTCCTGTCGCCGCGATCAAAACCGGCATGTTAGCCACGGCGGATATCATCCATGCCGTCGCTGACAGCCTGGCGGATTACACGGCAATACCCTTGATCGTAGACCCGGTGATGGTGGCGACCAGCGGTGATCGCCTGCTGGCAGAGGACGCCGTTCAGGCGTTGATCACCCGTTTATTACCTCGCGCCACCCTGATTACCCCCAACCTTTATGAAGCCGCCGCCTTATTGAATGACGGGCTCGCACGCACCCATGCTGATCGGCTGCGTCAGGCTAAACGTTTGCATGCGCTGGGTGCGCAGGCGGTATTGATTAAAGGTGGTCACGGCGAAGGAGCCCATGCTGAAGATATTCTATTGACGGATGATGGCACCCAGACTTTTTCAGCACCGCGTCTCTCCACGCGCAACACCCACGGTACCGGCTGCACCCTGGCCTCGGCCATTGCGGCTGGGATAGCTCGTCAGCTGACACTGTCGGAAGCGGTTGCCCAGGCCAAAACCTATCTTCACCAGGCATTGGCCCGTGCCGATGAATTACACATCGGGCAGGGTGCAGGGCCGGTCCATCATTTCCATTCATTTTATTAATAGCCAGACACTTACTGGCACTAACGAGGGAATTCCATGAACAGCAACCAGAATCTTGCCGAAAAAATCCTGAGCGAGAGTGCTCAGGTCGATGCCGCATCCATCCAGCCATTTACTGGCTCCAAGAAAATCTATGTGCAAGGTTCGCGGCCGGATATACGTGTGCCCATGCGTGAGATTTCACTGGCCGACACACCGACGGCCTTCGGTGGTGAAAAAAATCCGCCGGTGCGTGTATACGATACCTCCGGCCCCTACACCGATCCGGACGTCAGCATTGATCTGCGGCATGGTTTGCCGGATGTACGCACGGCGTGGATTGAGGAGCGTGCGGATACCGAGATCCAGACTGACACCTCGTCGACCTTTACCAAAGAACGGCTGAACGATCCCAGGTTGGCACACCTGCGTTTTAACCTGACCCGCCAGCCACGCCGCGCCAAGGCGGGCATGAATGTGTCGCAGATGCACTATGCCAAAAAAGGCATCATCACCCCGGAGATGGAATACATCGCGATTCGCGAAAATATGGCGCTGGCACAAGCGCGCGAATTGGGCGTGATGAACCAGCAGCATCCGGGGATGAGTTTCGGTGCGAATATCCCCGATGAAATTACCCCCGAATTTGTGCGCGATGAAGTCGCACGGGGTCGCGCGATTATCCCGGCCAACATCAATCACCCGGAACTGGAGCCGATGATTATCGGGCGCAATTTTTTGGTGAAGATCAACGGCAATATCGGTAACTCCGCACTTGGCTCTTCCATCGAAGAGGAAGTGGAAAAGTTGACCTGGGGTACCCGCTGGGGCGCTGACACGGTGATGGATTTATCTACCGGCAAAAATATTCACGAAACCCGTGAATGGATTATTCGTAACTCTCATGTACCTATCGGTACCGTGCCGATTTATCAGGCGTTGGAAAAAGTGGATGGCGTTGCCGAGAACCTGACCTGGGAAATTTTCCGCGATACCTTGATTGAACAGGCCGAGCAGGGCGTGGATTATTTTACGATTCACGCGGGCGTGTTGCTGCGTTACGTTCCGCTGACGGCCAAACGGGTGACCGGTATTGTATCGCGCGGCGGTTCGATCATGGCGAAGTGGTGCCTTGCTCATCACAAGGAAAATTTCCTGTACACCCACTTCGAAGACATCTGCGAGATCATGAAAGCCTACGACGTCAGCTTTTCACTGGGCGATGGTTTGCGTCCCGGCTCCATTGCTGATGCGAACGACGAAGCACAGTTCGGCGAACTGGAAACCCTCGGCGAATTAACCAGGATCGCCTGGAAGCACGACGTGCAAGTGATGATTGAGGGGCCGGGGCATGTGCCCATGCACATGATCAAGGAAAATATGGAGAAGCAACTGGAAGTTTGCGACGAAGCACCTTTCTATACCCTTGGCCCGCTGACTACCGACATTGCGCCGGGTTACGATCACATCACCTCGGGCATTGGTGCCGCGATGATCGGCTGGTTCGGTTGCGCGATGCTATGTTATGTCACTCCGAAAGAGCATTTGGGCTTGCCCAATAAAGACGATGTAAAAGAAGGCATCATCACCTACAAAATTGCGGCCCACGCGGCAGACCTGGCGAAAGGTCATCCCGGTGCACAATTACGTGATAATGCTTTATCCAAAGCGCGTTTTGAATTCCGCTGGGAAGATCAGTTTAACCTCGGCCTCGATCCCGATACCGCGCGTTCTTATCACGACGAAACCTTGCCCAAAGAGTCGGCCAAGGTTGCACACTTTTGTTCCATGTGCGGTCCAAAATTCTGCTCAATGAAGATCACCCAGGAAGTGCGCGATTACGCCGCCCAACACGGTACAGATATTTCCGCCATCAATGAAGATCAGGTGGTGAAGATGATCGACGTTGAAGCCGAAATGAAACAAAAAGCGCAGGAATTTTTACAACAAGGCGCCGAGATCTATCAAAAGGTGTAATTTATCCCGTAGGTCGGATTAGGCGCAAAGCGCCGTAATCCGACAAATTTTTATACAGGACCAACAATGATTGAAAAACCCCAATTCACCCGCGACGACGTAGACATCCTGCGCCGCGAAGAACTTTACAAGCGCTTCTTCCGCGTTGAAAAAGTCTTCCTCCGCCACAAATTATTTCACGGTGGCTGGGGGCACGAAATCGGTCGCGAGCTTTTCCTGCGCGGTGAAGCGGTCGGTGTGGTGCTTTATGATCCCGCCCGTGATCTGATTGGCATGGTCGAACAATTCCGTGTCGGTGCCATGAATGAGCCTCACGGTCCCTGGTGTTACGAAGTGGTAGCCGGCATGCTGGAAGCGGGTGAAACGCCGGAAGACGTTGCCCGCCGGGAGCTTATCGAAGAGGCCGATGTCAGGCCTTACGCCATGGAATATATCTGCAACTACCTGTCCAGCCCGGGCGGCAGCGACGAAAAGTTGCACCTCTACTGCGGTCTGTGCGACCTTAGTCAGGCAGGCGGAATATATGGTCTGCCGGAAGAAGGCGAAGATATCCGCATGCACGTCTTTGCTGCTGATGATGTCTTTGCCGAGCTGCTGGGTGGTGCGTTTAACAATGCTGCAGCATTGATTAGCTTACAATGGCTACAACTGAATCGGCCCCGTTTGCAAGCGGAAAATGTCACCCCGGCGGATTGACTTAATTCCGTGCCTGGCTAACACTTGATTCAAGATGAATAGTTTTATGACAGCCCGCACTTAACTGTGGGTGTGGTTATCGTCTTACTTATTGAAAAAGAGTCTATGTATACACTTCGCATCAACAGGCCAACGCCTGAACACGCCACTTACAAGGAACCTTACAAGGTGGATTTTCCTTTGCAGATGGCAGAATGCGAAGCCAACTACCTGCGGCTGCAAAAACTCGTTACCGGCCTTACCCAGGACGAATACCGTTTTATGGTGACGCGCGGCCAACAGGAGTGGTTACAGATCCTGCGAGTGATTGAGCGCTCGCCCTACACCACTACCTTCCAATTCCGGCAATCACCGGTCGCGCCCATCACCCGCTGGTTACAAATGCCATGTTTAACCGTGCGTATGTACCACGATGCAAAAGTGGCTGAGGTATTAGCGTGGGAAGGGCACAGACGTTTGCGTCCGCGTTACGAATACCCCAATCGTTCGATGTATCAAAGCGACGAAAAATTGCAGATCAACCAATTCCTTGGCGAGTGTTTATCTTTGTGTCTCAACAAAGGGCGCAGTGTGGACAATGTGGTGCCGACGGAATAAACCCTACTGTTTTCATTTTTCTTGTACGGCGAAAGCTTGCAGCTTTAAGTGATGTGAGTTTTCCATGAAGGTGTGTGTTTCAAAACCCTCGCGTCAGGGATGACGTGAGGGAGCTACAGGGACGTATTTACCGCGTTTTTGAAACACACACCTTCATGGAAAACGTATTAGAAAGGCCACTCTTTCGAATTGCTCATCTCTGCTGCCGTCAAGCAATCTGCAACACCTTCTCCTTCGCCGTGTGATTGATAAGCCGAGCCGGCGTTTTCCCGCAGCTGATCTTGTGAACAAAGTTGTAACGCAACTTGTGGTAATCACTGTCCGGGTTGTCAAAGATTGCTTTCATCTGGCGTAACTCAGCGGAGCGGTAGGTCTCAAGGGGCTGCACGCATTCGTCGGCGATTCGTCGTTGTTGCTTTTGCTCCAGGGTTGCAAAAAATAGCTCATCCTTCGTTAATTCCTCACAGGCTTTTTGCAGTGTCTGGTGATACAGCTCCCAATCTTCCGGCAATACCTGGTCCACCATACCGATAGCTTTGGCCGCTTTTGCCAGGATCGGCATGCATTGGCTGGTCAGTTCGTGGGCAAGGTGTTGGCCGACGCGCTTGGGTAGCAGATAGGTCCAATATTCAGAGCCGTACAGCCCCATGGTTTGATAGTGGGGGTTCAGCACAACGCCCTCGCGTGCCCATACAGAATCGCACGCGAGCGGCATGATGGCGCCACCGGCGCCGGCATTGTTGCGCAAGGCGGCGACGGTGATTTTATTTTCCATGTTGATGATCTCATGGACAACGTCGTCAATGGCATTGATGTTGCGCCAGGATTCGTGGGCCGGGTCGCTGGACGATTCGATGCAATTCAAATGAATACCGTTGCTCCAGAAATCTTCACCACCGAGCAATGCAATAACGCGAACATCGGCATGGGCTCTCAGCTCGCGCAGTTTTGCCAGTAAGGCAATGCATTGTTCGGTATTCATGGCGCCGTTGTAAAAATCGAAGCTGAGATAGGCAACGCCATTTTTAATGTCGGTGGTGATATCCTGTTGAACCTGCGAATCCAACACACCCAGGTGCTCAAAATATTCCGGGTTGTGGAATTGCTGGGTGATGACTTGCAATGACGGCAATTTAAAATAGGTTCTCTCACCGTGTTGTGCCATCTTCATCTGGCGAATCCACACGGCGCCGTCACGGGTGGCGCGGCACACAGCGCCATCGCGGTAACCGATCAGTTCACCGGGTTTGGCCCTGGTTTTGCGGTACTCCGCGCGTGCGCCGAACAGATACACCGTATTGCCGGCGATATCATCCAGTACACCGGGAAAGCTATCGGCAGCATGGATTTTTTTAACGATGGTGGCCGTGTTGTCATTGAGCCAGTCGATCTTGCGCCAGTCCTGGCGCATTAAGGGTAAACATTTTCCTTTAACACTCGGGTTGGAATAATCCAGTGGACGCGGACGAAAATCCGGTTTTTGAATGGCCTCAAGCAGAATTTTTTTGATGCCGGCCACCGCAGTGGCGATGACTTCCCGCCGATACAAGCTGGCTTTTGGTGCATCGCGAAGCGGAAAGTCTTGTGTGGCCCAGATATCACCCGCATCCATTTCCTCGTCGGCTTGCAACAGGGTCACGCCCCAGTGGCCTCGCTCCATATCAATTGCCCAGTCCAGCGAAGAGGGGCCGCGATCCCCTTCGATGCCGGGGTGCACGATCAAACACAAATGCTCCCGCCAAATGGTTTCCGGCACACGGTGCTTGAGAAACGGGCAGATGATCAGGTCTGGCTGAAATTGTTCTACCGCCTCCTGCATGACCTCCTCGTTGGCCGAAAGCTCGATAGAGACACGGTGGTTCTCTGCTTCCAGTTCCCGATGTACCCGTTGACACATCCCGTTATAAGCTGAGGCAAACAATAAAATGTTCAAAGCAGATCCCTCCCCGGTGGGTCAAAAGTAGATGTTTGCGCGCTTGATTTACAACGAAAGCGTTACGTCTTGGCGTAAGCGTCTTGTGCGTCTCCCGGCTCTTCTCCCAATTCTTCTTCCATGCGATTGCTGAGTTGGTTCAAGGACATAATCAGACAGATGACCAGCAGGAACATACTGGCGCAAAAGATAAACAGACCCATAGTCATCGGGCTCATGGAATTTTCGATGATGACTTGTTCAGCGGTGTGGTCATGTACCATGGACATGGCCGCCATACCGGTGTAGTGCATACCACACACGGCAATGGCCATAACCACTGCACTGCCGAGCATCAATAAGGTACCTTTCAGGTTTACCGCAAGCCATAACGCAACGGTTGCGGCAACAATGGCAATGGCCAGCGAAACACCGACCAGGGTTTTGTCATACACCATCGCGCCGTGCATCACCATGGCCTCCATACCGATGTAATGCATCGACGCTACCGCAAGCCCGGTAAACAGGCCGGCACCTAACAAGCGCACAATTGACAATTTACCGCTGACGGCGATGTAAATACCGATACCCACAGCGACCACGGCTATTAATAAGGAAAGGAAAGTCAGGCCGGGTTTATAACCGACATCCATCGGAACCTGGTAGGCCAGCATGCCGATAAAATGCATGGTCCAGATCGCGCCGCCACCGAGGGAGACCGCGGCAGCAATAATCCATGTGATTGACGGGCCAGTTTTGGAGGATTTCATTCCGTTGGTAATTTGCAAGCCGGTAAATGAACCAAAGACCGAAACAAGAAATGAGAGAATGACCAAAAACCAGTTGTAACTTGCTTCCATCTCCATCATGAAATCCTCTTAAAAAATAAAAAAACAAAATCAAACAGCGCCAGCTCCTTCCGGAGCGGTGGTGCTTTCTTTATGGATTCTAGTTATTCCATTCGCGCTCCCATAGATTAAATATTCATGTTTTTCGGAAAAAAATAATAATTTGAAATTAAAAAAATCACGAAGACGTAAGGAAATAAATTTGTGAACTGGTTTTTATTGGGTTGGTAAGTGCATGAATTTGCTTGATAAAAAATTTGACCGTCAGGAGATGTTTTTCGTCAGTTTCATTAATTTGACGCATTAGTTTGCGATTTTTTTGGATCATCGCGGTTGATATTTTTTGCGCCATTATTTTTTCAGGCGCAAAATTTTATTGCCGCCGAGCAACACTCATCTAAAATTGCTCATTACCAGTGCAGTGAATTACATTGGCGCATTTTTATTTTTACCGTTGCGTTCGCGCAAGGATTATCATCAAATGACCGCTCAAGCATCTGTAATGAAGTCACCCGGCAGGATCTTTTCTGTTGCGGTTGTCGGAGCAAGTGAACGAGATATAGAAATACTCGAACGCGTTTTTGGCATCACCCGTTATCGTCAACGTTGCTATAAGCTGGTTGTCATCAATGATGTCGCATCCACCAGTGAATTGGCGCGTGCAGTTGACGCTGACATCCATGTTCTGGATGTATCCAACCCCAAAGCGATTGTGTGCTGGCAACGTCATGCTGCCACGGTCAGTCGCGACAAGCGCAAACCGGTGTTGCGGTTGGGGCAAAAAATCACCGACGAGAAAAGTACCTCCGAATTTGTTATTCCCTGGCCGATCAACCCGGCGAAATTGTTGCAAACCTTGGACAATTTTACGATCCGCCACCTTCATTATTACCCCGAATTTGAAATCGGCTCTGAAGTGGAACCCTCTTCTGCGGTGGTCCACAACATCAAAGCCATAGGCACCACCACGCAAATCAAACAGGACGCGCGGCAAAAAAATATTCGTGTACTGGTGGCCGACGACAGCCTGGCTGTACGGCGCCAATTAACTATCGAGTTCGACAGTATGGACGCGCACCTGGATTCGGTTGCCGATGGCGAAGCGGCCGTGAAAGCGACCGAGCAGGAAAAATACGATGTTATTTTTCTGGATGTCGTCATGCCGGGGCTGGACGGTTACAGCGTGTGCAAAACCATTCGCCGCTCCGCACTCAACAAGACGACGCCGGTCATTATGCTGACCAGCCGTTCGTCCAAGTTCGATAAATTAAAAGGCATCTTGGCCGGCTGTGATACCTACCTGACCAAGCCGATCAATCACAATGAATTCAAAGAAATCACCCAAAAACATCTCGTAAAAAGCATGGAGAAGTAACATGAAGCCCAGCAAAGTCATGATCGTGGACGATTCGCCAGTAGACTTGCAGCACCTGAAACAAATTATGGCAGACGCCGGTTACCAGGTTATCACCGCAACCGACGGACAAGACGCTTACGACAAAGCCAAAGCCTATCGCCCGGACGTCATCCTGATGGACGTTGTGATGGAAGGTGTGGATGGTTTCCAGGCCTGTCGCAACATTACCTCTGATAAAGACCTTGCCAGTATTCCTGTCGTGTTTGTCACCAGCAAAAACCAGCGCGCGGATCGCGTGTGGGGTGAATTGCAAGGCGGCAAAGGCATGATCACCAAACCCTATACCCAGGCCCAGATTATCGACACGATTGCAGCGCTCTAATTTTTTAACCCGGCGAGATATCCCGCGCATGGACATCAACACCCTTGAGCAGACGCTAATTGACGCTCTGTCCCGCTTGCAACATGCCGATGTCGACAAGGTGTTGTTAACGGATCAGGAACGCCTTGGTGCGGAGCTTATCCGTGAACAACACTTCGGCTTCTCGATTGGCCAAAAGCATTTTGTAGTAAAGGCCAGTTGCTTTTGCGAAGTCTTTTCCGGTTTGCCGGTGGCGCCGATACCCAATGCACCGCCGGTGTTAGCGGGTTTATGTAATGTGCGGGGCGTTCTGGTCCCGGTGTACCGATTGCATCAGGAATGGGCGCTTGCCGCGCCGCACAAACCTTATGTGTTTTGTATCGGAAAGGGTGACAAAACGGTGGCGCTGTTGATTGACCGATTACCGGTTTCTATCGAATTGGCCGATCAGGATCGCGTTGCGGACGACACCCTGGAGCAAGACACGGCCCTGGCATCTCTGGTGGAGGATACGTTTCTCGCACGCGGTGTGACCCACTATCGCATCGCGGGTGAATCACTCGGTACCCAATTATTGGCATTGGCGAATCGCCGTCAGTCGGAGAGCGCCCATGCCGGTATTGCTCGCCACATCGATACGCTGTATTCGATGTAAACGCACAGCAAGCATTCTTGTTTTAAAAATCGATCCTGGAGTCTCACAATGAAAAACGTATCGGGAATTAAGATTTCCCACAAAATCAGTAGCCTGATGATCGGGTTGATCGTTGGCTTCGTGTTGATGGGCGTGGCCTATTACGCGCAGATCAGTGTGGATATCAAACAGGAGCGCACCCGCCAGCAGTTCCAGCAGGCGGAGCAATCGTTAAACCTGGCGTTGCAATCCCACGAAGCGCTTAAGACACGCCTGTTGTCGACCATGCAGAGTGGTGAGGTCGAAAATTCACAGGAACTGCTAGCGGCGGCAGAGGGGGTGCGGCAGGCACAGGAAGCCCTGGGTAAAGTGAACTTCCAATTTTATTCAGCGGCCGCGCAGGACAGCATTGAAGCGGCTAATCAGCAGTTCGCAGAAACCGTGGAGCAAACCATTCCGGCCCTGGCGCAAGCGGAGACCGCAGAATCAACCATCAATACACCCCTGCCTGAACTGGCCGGCCAGTTACGCAATCTATTGCAAACCCACCCGGCCGCGTTGAATAGCATCCTGCAAACAGAATTACATTATTCAGAATTCCTGCGCACGCGGGATGGACGTTATGCCGCCGCATTCCAGGCGGCCGTTGCAAATCTGCGGGATACTATCGGCCAACTGGATTTATCAGCCACCGCCGCACAACGCGCATTGGCACTTACGGAAAGTTATGCGACCGGTTTTGAGGCGATGATTGACCGACGTGCGACGGCAGCCGAGCGTGAACAAACGGTGGAAGACGCCAGCCTGGGTGTTGTCAGTGCAGTGGAAGCCTATCGCACGACCATGAATCAAAACCTGCAACGCCGGATTGATGCGGCGGAAGGTGAGCGCACGGTGGCGCAGTGGATGTTTGCCATCGTGTTGTTTATGACCGCCATCGGCACCACCCTCGGGTTGTTCCTGATTTACCGCAGTATCGTGATACCGCTGTGGCATATGCAATCCATTATTGCGCAACAAAACCGCGGTAACGACAAGGCGCGGGTAAACATAACCGCGAATGATGAACTCGGTAATCTGGGCCGCGCCTTTAACCGTTTGCTGGATGAGCGTATCCAGGTATTGGCAGAGAAGTTCCAGGAAAACGAAACACTCAATAACTCCATTATCGGTTTGATCCGTGCGCTGGGTTTGATTGCGCGTAAAGACCTTTCCATCAAGGTGCCGGTGTCGGCGGACGTAACCGGTACAGTATCCGATGCGGTGAATCTGTTGACTTCGGAAACAGCGCGCACATTGCATCAGGTGCGCGCCGCTTCAGAAAAAATCAATGCGATCTCGGATCAATTGCAGGCGCAATCCAGTGCGGTAATGGAGGTCGCGGAAGAAGAGCGTACCCAGGTTGCCGAGACAGTTGCGGCCCTGGATCAGTCAGCGAAAACCATGAGCGATATTGCCAAGGAGGCGCGCGTTGCCAACAGCATCGCGTCCACCGCGATTGACAGTACGCTCAAAGCCCAGTCTTCGGTAACCGAAACGGTCGAAGGTATTCAAACTATTCGTAGCACCATTTCTGAAACTGAAAAACGGATCAAGCGCCTGGGCGACCGTTCACAGGAAATTACCAGTATTGTTAACCTGATTAACACCATCGCTGAACGGACTCATATTCTCGCCTTGAATGCGAGCATGCACGCGGCGTCTGCGGGTGAAGCCGGTAAGGGCTTTGCGGTGGTCGCGGAAGAGGTACAGCGGCTGGCGGAGAACGCGCGGGGTGCAACGTCAGAGATTTCTGCGATGGTAAATAACATCCGCGTTGAGACATCCGACACCGTAAACATCATGAACAAATTGATTGCGCAGGTGGCGGAAGGAACCAAGCTGGCGGAAGATTCCGGTCAGCGGATGCACGAAACCGAAGCGGCCACGCGCCAACTGGTAAACCACGTAAAATCCATCGCCGTGAATTCGGTTAACCAGGCCAACATGGCCAACCGGGTGCGCGACCGCGCGACACAAATTACCGAATCGACCGAAAAAACTTACAGTGAACTGGAGCAACAGCGCTTGCAAACCGATGAGCTGAAAGTGCATGCGCGTTCGCTGCTTGAGCGGGTAAATGTATTTACCCTGCCGGAGTTCCGCGCGGAAGCGCACAACACGCTGGTGTCGATTCGCCAGCCGGCGGTCAACGAAGAGCAGATGGAAAAAAATATTGCCAACGCCTGATCATTACACGTGTGAAGCTAAATCGCCTGGATGGAATGTGAGATGAACAATAATCCTTTGACGCGTGATCAGCAGGATCTTGTCGAACTGCTTACACAAGAATTGCATGCGCAACTGGATTATTCTCTCGGGCAGGCTACGCAAATCGGTGTGGACCAGCAGACATTGTCGGACCATTGCGCTTCTGTCGCGCATTTTGCAGAAGCGGCGGAGCTGATCGGATTGCAAGGTCTGGCCGAAGCCTGTCGTTTTATGGAGAAAAATTTCCAGGCGCTGATGCAACAGCCCACCGGTATTGATGCGGAACAAAGTCTGCTGGTGGATTCCTGGGCGGTGTATTTTCTCGATTATCTGCAACACCTGGGTGAGGGTGATATACCACCCGCTACTGTCCTGAGCGTCCTGGAATTTCTGGCCAATTCTGCCTGGCCACAACCCTTGAGCGAGGCACAACAGCACAAGCTGGGGGCCAAGCTGGTTCAGGCCGATATCCCGGTGAC
>DATJLH010000208.1:0-26274 GCA_035490615.1 Cellvibrio sp. | reverse complement strand
CCCCTGCCACATCCTGAGACACTCCCAGATCATCCCCCCCCGCGCCCTCTTGTAAGGCCAGGCGCGTCTTCGCGCGCAAGGTGGGTTTGCCGCTGTAGGTAGCGCAGGCTTTGCCGCCCTTCATAGGACGCGGTTGCACTGGTAAGGAGTTTATTGCGCGGTTTTAATTCGGCGGATAAAGCCTGGATAAAGGGCGTGTAATGACCGGCGTTGTCTATGGACGTCAGCGCGGGGATGCAGCGCATACGTCCGTCGGCAACCAGTTCATCCTGGGCATCGGGATTAAGAAAGGCAATATTCGAAAACCAAAAGTATTACCTGAGGTGAGCGAACAAACTGTCAACCGAGATATTGTTGCCGGTAATGGCTCGGGGTTACGCCCACGCTTTTCTTAAAGGCCTGATTGAAAACAGACTTACTGTTAAAACCACAGTTTTTCATGATCTCGCTGATGGAGAGTTCGCGGTATTGCGGGTCGGCCAATTGTTTCTTGGCCGCTTCGAGGCGGTAGGAGCCGATCATCTCAAAAAAATTCTTATGCAATTGACTATTGATGGTGCTGGATAAGAGCTTGGGGGACACCTGCAAGCGTTGCGCCAGACGTTCGACCGTGATGTTAGGCTCCAGATACGGCCGCTGGGTTTCCATATAGTGTAGTAACTTTTCCAGCAACTGCTGATGGGGTTCTTCGACTACCGGTGTATCGCTGATGGTATGCTCGACCTGAATTTCGGCAAAACCTTTCGAATGTTGCAGCAAATACACAATCAGCGCACTTACATACAGAAACCGGATATAACTTTCCGCAATACCCATGGGGCTGTCAAAGCCGAGGTTGGTAAATCGGGACTCCAGCAAGGTAAGGACAACCCAGGTATTAACGCACAGGAAACCAATCAACAACAGTTTAAGCCACTGTAAATCTATTTGATTGAGGGAAAAGTGGGTGCTTTTCAGATGGCGCACGTAGCGGTACAACTGCGAGACACACAGAGCGCTGTAGAAAAAAACCGTCAGGCGCTGCGCCCACACCAAGCCTTCAAAATAAGGATCGGACGTCACCAATGACCAATCATAAACATAACGCAACTTGGCATCATGGTCGTACTGGTGGTAAATCGCATACACATAAAAGGGGTAAAGCAAGGCAGGTAGCAGATGCAAGGCATCGTAGGGCTTTAATGCAAAGTTGCGATAAATCGCGGCTCGGGTAAACCAGTACAATAGCGGGCCTTGCAAAAAAAATACAAAGCCAAACAGAAAGAAGAAGTTAGTGGACACCGAAGACAGGAAGGTGCGGATGTTGATGTTCCAGTACATCAGGGTATCGATGGCATGAAACACGCTGAGCAAAAAAAATGTGGCCAGCAGCATCCAGTAACGCTGTTTGATCCGTCCTTCGTGGCGTCTGCTCACCAATAATACGGCCAGCACTAACGACAAGAATCCGCCGAAGATAACGGTAATATCGTTAATATTAAATAGCGTTAATTCAATCATCATTCGCTTCCAACAGCGGCAGGTTAACGCCGATCAAATTCGCGTGTTAAATGACACCCCCGGAACGCAGCGACCGGATTTTATCTTCGTCCAGTTGCAAGAGTTCGCGCAGCACATGGTCGGTGTGACTACCCACCGCAGCACCCGGCCAGTCAGTGCGTCCCGGTGTGCGCTCAAGTTTTGGGAGTATGGCAGGAATTTTCAGCGGCTTGCCATTGATTTCAACCTGTTCAAAAAGCCCGCGTGCATTAAAGTGCGGATCAGCAACCATATCCTCCACGTTATAGATTGGCCCGCCGGGCACCCGCGCCTGTTCCAGCAAGGCAAGAATGTCATCCGCGTCTTTACTCGCGCACCAATCCGCCAGGGCCTGGTCGATAATTTTTTCATGGGCAACGCGACCTGCATTATTTGCCATGCGCGGATCCTTTGCCATCTCCGGGTGGCCCGCTACTTGCATCAGGCGTTGAAAAATCGAATCGCCGTTACCACCAATCACAACATATTTACCATTGCGACAACGATAGGTGTTGGTAGGCACTATGCCGGTTACGGTAGTACCGGAGGCTTGTCGCACGACACCGGCACCGTCATATTCCGGCACCACGGCTTCCATCAGATTGAACATGGCTTCATATAATGCAACATCGATCACCTGC
This sequence comes from Cellvibrio sp., assembly GCA_035490615.1. GTDB lineage: Bacteria > Pseudomonadota > Gammaproteobacteria > Pseudomonadales > Cellvibrionaceae > Cellvibrio. The sequence goes on along the minus strand of DATJLH010000208.1, from coordinate 24,115 downwards.
CCGCGGTGCTCTTCAGACCGCTCCCGTTCAAGCAAAGCCAGGGCAATGCCCAAGGCTGCATGAATGCCCGCAATGGTATCGCCAATACTTAGATTAGGGCGTACGGGCGCCTCACCGGGGAAACCATTAACATAACGAAAGCCGCTGATGCCTTCGCACACCGAGGCAAAGCCGGGCTTGTTGGCGTAGGGCCCGTCCTGCCCGTAACCGGAGATACGTGCATACACCAGACCGGGGTTCGTTTGCTTGCAGTCGGCAGGACCCAAGCCCCACTCTTCCATCACACCGGGGCGGAAATTTTCAATAACCACATCCGCGCCGTCGATTAATTGTTTTGCCAAGGCGCGCCCGGCTTCCTGTTTTAAATCCAGGGTCACACTTTTTTTATTGCGCCCCAGGCTGCGCCACCAGAGTGACGTGCCATCTTCCACCACACGCCACCCGCGAATAGGATCACCGCTTTTGGGCGGTTCAATCTTGATAACTTCTGCACCGAAGTAAGCCAGCATACAGCCCGCAAAAGGCCCCGCCAGTAATTGGCCAACTTCAATAACGCGAATGCCGTCGAGCGGACGGCGAGAGCTTGCAGTCATGATGAAATGTCCAGACAGTATTTGTTGTTAATTGCACAACACGATCTTGCCGATGTGCTGGCTCGACTCCATCAAGCGATGGGCCGCGGCGGCCTGAGCCAATGGAAAACGCGCAGCGATAATCGGTTTGATTTTTTGTTGTTCGATCAGGGGCCACACGTTTGTTTGTAATTCCTGTGCAATAGTTTCTTTAACAGCTGCCGACTGCGCACGCAAGGTGGAACCGGTGAGCGTGAGCCGTTTAAGCATCACCGGCATAAAATCCACTGTGACCTTGCTGCCGTTAAGAAAGGCAATATTCACGATGCGGCCATCGCGCGCAGCGGCGCTGATATTGCGTTGAATATAATCACCCCCAACCATGTCGAGGATCACATCCACCCCACGGCCGTGGGTGAGTTGTTTGGTCGCATCCACAAAATCCATATCGCGATAGTTAATCGCTTTACGTGCGCCCAGTTGTTCGCAGGCCGCACATTTTTCCGCGCTGCCCGCCGTGGCAAAAACCTGAATACCTTTTGCAGCGGCCAATTGAATCGCGGTAGTACCTATACCGCTGCTGCCGCCATGCACCAATAATGTTTCTCCTTCCATCAAACGCGCACGCTGAAACAGGTTATGCCATACCGTAAAAAAAGTTTCCGGCAAGGTCGCAGCCTCCACTAATGTCAGTGAAGCGGGAATAGGCAGGCATTGTGTCTGCGGTGCACAGGCAAATTCTGCATAGCCGCCGCCGTTTACTAACGCGCAGACCTTGTCGCCCACCCGCCATTGCGTCACACCCTCGCCGCAAGCGACTATTTCACCGGCGACTTCCAAACCCACTATCGGTGATGCATCCGCAGGGGCCGGATATAAACCCTGGCGCTGCAACACATCCGGACGATTGACACCGGCAGCGGCAACGCGAATCAATACCTCGCCAGTTGACGGCGTGGGAGTGGGCATGTCGAGTAGTTGTAAAACGTCGGCATCGCCGGGATGTTGAAAGTGGATGTAGTTCATGGTGATGTTCTTTGGTGGTTGGGTGTCGGATTACGCCCTTGGCTAATCCGACCTACGGGTTGTGCAAACGATCAGGGTTCGAGACGTTCAATGGTCCAGCTATCGTCGGCCTGCCGGGTGTATTGGAAACGGTCGTGCAGACGATGAGCACCGCCCTGCCAGAATTCGATTTGCTGCGGTTTAACACGATAACCACCCCAAAAATCCGGCAGGGGAATTTCACCTTTACCAAATTTATTCTTCATGGCTTCAAATTGCTGCAACAGTATTGCGCGGGAAGAGATAGGCCGGCTTTGTTGTGAGGCCCAGGCCGCCAATTGGCTTTCACGCGGACGGCTGACAAAATATTTTAAGGATTCCGCCGCAGACAGCGGCTCGGCGATGCCGCAGACTTTTACCTGGCGTTCCAGGCAATGCCAGGGAAAATGCAAACTGATGCGCGGGTTGTGTTTCAAGTCCTGTGCCTTGCGGCTGCGCAAATTCGTGTAAAACACAAAGCCGCGTTGGTCGAGACCTTTTAGTAACACAATACGCTGCGAGGGTTGGCCATCCGCGTCGACCGTCGCCACGGTCATGGCGTTAGGGTCAGGAATATTTGTGGCAATGATCTGAGCCATCCACCGTTCAAATTGCACGATCGGATCGTCAGCTAATTGGTCGCGATGCAATCCACCCTTGAGATATTCGCGGCGTAAATTTTCCAGGTTCATATCCATGGTTTGACAGCCTCACTCGGAATGAAGCCCGCATAGTAATCGCCTTATCCGGCAAATTCCAATGGATGCCGCACAGAGCGATTTGCTCCACCCCCATAAAAAAAGGGGCGCACTTTTGCAAGTGCGCCCAAAGGCTCGTCGATAGAACAGGGATCAGGCAGCTAACGCGGCTTTTACCATGGCGGCGTATTCCGGGTCGGCTTTGTTCAGGTAGGCCAGCATCCGCTCCTGGATGGACGCGTTAGCCTGGGATAAACCGCCGGCAATGTTGTTGACCAACTGGCGTTTCTGATCGGTACTCATCAAGCGGAATAAATCGCCTGCCTGAGAGTAGTAATCCACATCCGACTGGTCGTAGGTGGTCACGGCACCTTTGGACAACTGCAATGGTGGCTCACGGTAAGCCGGGTTCGGCGCCGGGTCACCCTGCTCTGCCCGATCATTCGGATAGTAGTTTGCGCCGCTGGTTTGAATCTGGCTGCCGTTACTCATCGGGCAACCGGCCATAAAACCGTCGCGCTGGTAATGATGCACCGGACAACGGGGCGCATTCACCGGCAACTGGTTGACATTAACGCCTACCCGGTAGCGGTGCGCATCCTGGTAGGCCAGCAAACGGGCCTGCAGCATCTTGTCCGGCGACGCGCCGGTACCCGGCACAAGATTGCTCGGTGCAAAGGCTGCCTGCTCGGTTTCGGCAAAGTAATTCTGCACGTTGCGGTTCAATTCCAACTGGCCGATCTCAATCAAGGGGTAATCCTTGTAAGGCCACACCTTGGTTAAATCAAAGGGGTTGAGGTGGTAGGTCTCGGCATCCGCATCCGGCATGATCTGGACCTTCACCGTCCAACTCGGGAAATCCCCGCGATCAATGGCATCCACCAGATCTTTTTGTGCGCCGAACGGCGGCAACTTGCTCGCCTCTTCATCCGTCAGGGTTTTGATGCCCTGATTGGTTTTGAAATGCCATTTCACCCAGTAACGCTCGCCTTGGGCATTCCACAAGCTCAAGGTATGCGAGCCAAAGCCATGCATATGGCGGTAAGACGCCGGGATACCGCGATCAGACATGAGAATGGTCATCTGATGCAGCGATTGCGGGTGATTGGCCCAGAATTCAAAGGCCGCCGCCGGATCAGGCAAATTGGTACGCGGGTTTTTCTTCTGCGAGTGAATAAAATCCGGAAACTTGATCGGATCATTCAGAAAAAACACCGGTGTGTTATTACCCACGATGTCGTAGTTGCCCTGACGGGTGTAAAACTTCACCGCAAAACCGCGCGGATCACGGGCGTAGTCGCTGGAGTCCTGGCCACCGCCTACAGTGGAGAAGCGCAGGAATACTTCGGTTTTCTCGCCGACTTTCTGCAAAAAGTCCGCAATGCTGTAATCGCTCAAACTCTTGGTCAGCGTAAACTGGCCATAGGCGCCGGTGCCTCGGGCATGCACGACACGCTCCGGTATCCGCTCACGATTAAAGTGCGCGAGCTTCTCAAACAAATAGTGGTTATCAAAAGTCAAGGGGCCGCGTTCACCCACGCTGATGCTGTTGTTGTCATCGGCCACGGGGGCGCCTGAAGAGGTCGTTAAGGTTGTTTTGCTCATGGTCATATCCTTACGGTTGCCTGGATTGATGATTTCATAGGAGTTGCCTGAGTTGCTGAACAGGTTGTGTTGACGAACTCATCCTACGGCTTGGCTAACATTAATAAAAATTAATAATAGGTATCGTTTAGATAGTTTTTAATGATGGGCATGCCTGGAGTGTCAATAACATAAAAAGGTATAGAGGCTCCCGGTCCGCTTGGCAAAAGCGGAGCGAATCTTTATACGAAGCCAGGGAAAGAAAAGTGAAAATATTGATCTGATGCACATGGATAACGATACACTTATGGTTATCCAGCTACACTTGATGACAGAGCCATACTATAATCATGGCGTGCAATTCATCACCCTTGCGGTGCAGTAATAGAAGCTTTCCATGACAGATGATAAACAATCGATTACAGGCGTGATCCTCGCCGGAGGCCTCGCCAAACGCATGGGAGGCGGGGATAAATGTCTTTTGCCGCTCGGCGGAAAAACGCTTCTGCAACGCAGTATTGAACGCGCCCAACCCCAGGTCAGCGAACTCATCCTGAATGCCAACGGCAACAGCCTGCGTTTTGCGCGCAGCCGGCTGCCGGTTATCGCTGATCTTTTTGAAGGTTTTCCCGGTCCCCTCGCCGGTATTCACGCAGCGTTAACCTTTATGGACGAACGCAACCCGAATAACGAATGGCTGGCCAGCTTTGCCTGCGATACGCCTTTCTTTCCGCGCGATATGGTGCAGCAATTGCTCGCCGCCAGCGGCGATTCGCGATTAGTGGTCGCACGCTCCAAGGATCGCGTGCATCCGATATTTGCGCTGTGGCACGCGTCCATGTTGAGCAAGGTTGAGCAGCGACTGCAAAAAGGCGATACGCCGCGTTTGCAGGAATGGATCGAAGATTTCAAGCCTGTGTATGTGGATTTTCCCGCAGCTGCCTACGACCCTTTCTTTAATATCAATACCCCGCAAGATCTGTACAGCGCAGAAGCGCAATTGCCGCAGGTCCAATAACGGCTCCACACCATCTTATCTGACGTTGTATCTGCATGACATGCCCGTTGTCGAAGCAAGCCACCCTGCATCGGGTTTCCACCTTTCAGGAATACACTGCCGTGGATAAAGTTTGTTATAAACGCTTTCAGCCGAGGCACTGACGTCGAAATCGCGGGTCTGAGTGGCCAGCCCCGCCCAACGGTTCGTTTTGCCAGCCCGCGAGCCCGACGCTATTGAACGCCTGATGGGTCATTGAAAAGGATAAAAATTATGTCTTTGAATGTTATTGCCTGTATCGACGATTCCCGTTATGCCGAAGCCGTTTGCGACTATGCGGCCTGGTCTGCCCAGCGGATGGCTGCGCCGCTTACACTTTTGCACGCACTGGATGAACCTCATGGTGAAGGCCGCAAGAACCTGAGCGGCAGCATTGGGTTTGGTGCACAAGAAGCCTTGTTGCAGGAACTGGCCCTGTTGGATGAGAAGCGTGCAAAAATTGCGCTGGAACAAGGCAAACATTTATTGGCCGCCGCCCGGGAACGAATTCTGGCGCTAGGCATCCAGAATATAGAAACCCGTCAGCGCCACGGTGATCTGCTCAGCACACTAAAAGATATTGAGGCAGAGATCCGGATGTTGGTCATAGGCAAACGCGGTGCCGATACGGAATCCGCTCACGGTCATATCGGCAGCCATGTGGAAAATGTCATACGGGCATTACATAAACCGATTTTGATTGCACAGCAAACCTTTATTCCACCGAAAAATTTTATGCTCGCCTTCGACGGCAGCGCGACAACCCGCAAAGGCGTCGACATGATTGCCGCCAGTCCGTTGCTGCGCAACCTGCCCTGTCATCTGGTCATGGTGGGCAATGAAGACGATACACTGCGTGCATCGCTGACAGAAGCAGAGCAACAATTGCGTGATGCCGGTTTCACCACACACGCCGCCATTGTTCCCGGCGATCCGGAAATTGTGCTGGTGGAATACCAACAAAGGGAAACCATTGATTTAATGGTGATGGGCGCTTACGGGCATTCCCGTATTCGCCATATGATCGTCGGTAGCACAACCACCGCGATGATTCGCAAAAGCCGTATTTCATTGATGATTTTGCGCTAAGGATGGGTATGGAATCGGTACTAAAGGTTTGGCGACCGCTGTGTCATCTTCAATTCTGGGTTATGTTGGCTATTTATACGGTGCTGGGGTTGAGTTCAAATCCGGGCAGCATGGTGCCGGTGTTCAACGACCTGTTGATGCACTTTTGCGGTTATCTGGTGGCAGGCATTTCCATTTCCTTTGCCTGGCCGAGAATGCCCTATTGGCAGCGCGCCGTTTTTTTGTTGGGTTATTCCATCGCGATTGAAATTGGGCAGCACTTTTTACCGCCACGCACATTCAGCGCACTGGATATTCTCGCCAACTTCAGTGGTATAGTCGCTGGCCTGGGACTTTTTATCGGGCTGAAGTCTATTGCGCCGGTTTGGGCAAAACCGTTTATGAGGTAGGGTAATTTATGACGTGCTTAAATAAAGTCACCGCATTAAGGCACCACTTGATGTAATTTTTTCAAGTAATTAAGAGGTAGGCCATGAACATTGGAGAACAGACCCGTTTCAAGATTATGTTATTGGCACACCGGGAAGAATTATTGGAATTGGAACAATCAGCGCTGCAGGCTGCACAGCCTGTGCAGTCGGATGAAGTAACCACCGGTCGCCCGGATGCCATTCAGGGCCAGCAAATGGCTCAGGAAACCCAACGCCGCCGCACCCGGGATCTCGCGCGCATCGATGCAGCTTTGCAGCGTATTGCTAATGGCAGCTACGGTCGCTGTGTTCAATGCGCTGAAGAGATTGATCAGCGTCGTCTGGAAGTTAATCCGGCCGTCACTCACTGCGCTCAGTGTGTTTAATGATGGAATAACGAAAATAATACGCTTATGGAACACCGTTTTTGTTGGACGTTGCTGCTCGTCCTGGTATGCAGCCATCTCGTTAAGGCCGATGAGCAAACCGAGGCGCTGGTGAACGCAGCAATAGAACGCACCCGTCACCAGGTAACCTATAACGGCGCCTACTTCAGGATTGATTATCCGAACGGCGACGTGCCCTCGCAGTATGGCGTCTGCACCGATGTCATTATCCGCAGCTATCGCGCACTGGGCATTGATCTACAACGCCTGGTTCATGAAGATATGCGCGATCATTTCCATGAATATCCTGCCAAACGCATCTGGAACCAGACACGCACCGACCGCAATATTGATCATCGCCGCGTGCCGAACCTGCAAACGTTTTTTTCCCGCCACGGGCAGGTTCTACCTGTTACACAACAGGGCCGCGATTACCAACCTGGTGATCTTGTCACCTGGATGTTGCCCGGCAATTTGCCGCATATCGGTATTGTGGTGAATCAACGATCAGCCGACGGCAAGCGACCGTTGATTGTGCATAATGTCGGCGCGGGACCACAGATGGAGGATGTGCTGTTTCGCTATACCATCACCGGACGTTATCGATATGCGCTGGAAAATGCGCGTTAAATACGTTGCTTGCGCCGGGTTTTGTGCGCGTACATCCGTCGGTCAGCGGCCCAGACCAAATCTGCAGCGGTATCTGCATCTTTAAAAGCGACGGCGTAGCCAAAGGATGCCGAGATCTGCAAGCGATGTCCATCGTGATAAATCGGTTCGGCAATCGCTTTGGCCAAACGCTCCAATAAAGGATCGATTTCGCTGCTATCCAAATTTTCTACCAGTACGACAAATTCATCACCGGCCCAACGCGCTGTCGTGTCGCCGATACGTGCACAACTCTCCAACCGCTGCGCGACGGTTTTCAGGACGAAGTCGCCAGTGCGGTGGCCATAGGTATCGTTGATAATTTTAAAATCATCAAGATCAATAAACACCACCACCAAACCCTCTTCCGGTTTACGGCGAGCCAACAACATGGCGTGTTCTATACGATCATTCAACAGGGTGCGATTAGGCAAACCGGTCACCGGGTCATGTAATGCCAGATGTGCCAGCGTGCGTCGGTGCGCAAGGATGCTGTACAAACCCATCGCCATCATCAACGCAAACACCCAACCGACCAGGCGCAATAATCCAAAGGGCACACGTCCACCGGCATCGAGCAACTTCACAGCAAAACGCCAGCCCCGCTCCGATGTAATGACAACCGCTTGCGGGTCTTTAAATAACGCTGCTTCGCCCCATAAGTTGTGCCCTCGCGAACTACTCACCGCAAATTGATAATGGGTCTGATTAATCTTGCCAAAGGTATCGGCAAGAAAAGAATCCGAATCAATCACCGTGGAGAGCAGTCCCCAGTAGGTATCGTCCACAAAGATCGGTTCGCGGTAAATCATGGCCGTGCCGCCCTGCAATAATTTAACCTGCTCATCCATAACTGCCTTGCGGCCGACTATCGTCGCCTCTACCGCCGGCCACTGTTCCGGTTGCGAGCGATAATCCATACCGAGGACCTGTTCATTGCCTTCGAGTGGGTAGAGATACGTAATCCTATAGCCAACCGCCACACCAAAATTACGCACATGCAAGGTAGTTTGGTGAGCAATGCGCAGAATATCTTCCACCTCTTGCTGCTTAAGGTCATTGCGACGCACTGCAAAATAACTGCTTAATCCGCTGGTCAGATGCAGTACACGATTCAATTGCTGTTCACTGCGCGTACGTAAATCGGTGGCAAATGCCAAGGCGTCAATGCGATCACTTTTTGCGAGGCTGTGCTGATGCATCGAGAGCATAATCTCGGCCAACACCACAAGGGTCACAAAAGCAATGATGGGAATACCGAAGATAAAACCGGGTTCTGAATAGTGTCTCAATCGCTATGATTCCATTTCACCGCTGATGGATACATCAGTAAATCTGCAACTGCCTGTTACTGATTGTTCCGGCAATCATAATCATCTTGACGATCTATGAGAACTCTTAAGTTGCGCTTTGCTTTTTAACAATCGCAGTGGAGTGAGCTAAGCGTATGATTGAGTTAATGTATTTTATTATTAACGAAAATTCGTTGTCGGAAAATTTAACAACCCTTGTGAATGTGTTGTACCCGGATAAAAAACTCCCGCCGGAGCGGGAGTTTTTTAAACCGTCAGGTTCAGTTGCACACTGAGCCGGTTACTGTCGGTGTAGCGGCATTACCGGAACCGCCTTTGGTTCCCTGGAAGCCAAACTCTACCGTTTGCCCCGGCTGAATCGCACCGTTCCAACTGATGTTGGTGGCTGTGTAGGGATTGCTGCCCGAAACATTGGCATTCCAGCTGCTGGTTACCCGTGAACCGTCGGTGTAATTCCAGCTGACATTCCATCCACTAATAGCACTACTGCCATCGTTGGAGATGCGAATAGCACCGGTGAATCCATCACTCCACTCATTGGTAATCACATACTCGCAGTTACCCCCGGTGTTGCCGGTAGAGCTACTTGCGGCACTGCTGGCAACGCTACTTGCAGCGCTGGACGCAGCAGAACTGGACGGTGCGCTGGACGCCGGCGTTGAGGAAGTACCACCACCCACAATGCCGTAAGGTGCCGGTTGTGAACTACAGGTACTGGCCGCGATACAGCTGCGGTTTTGTTCCCAACCCCAGCCACTTTGCGTGGTGGCGCAGAGCGGATACAAGGTACCGTACCAGTTACATTGGCTGCCGGTCGCGGCACTGGAACTGCTGGAGCTGGGCGTACTGGAACTTACGCTTGAACTGCTGTTGGTGCTTTCCACTTGCAGGAAGGCATTGGCATACACAGAAGGCGTTTCAGCATAAACACGGTTACCGGTTGCGCTTTGCTGCGGCGCCACATCACCACTGGAGTTCAAGACACCCACTTGCACATCATCGGCAGCATTATTAACCGCTTGTGCCAAGGCATAGGGCCAGGCAGTTGCTGAAGCAGTAGCCGATGTGATCACCAACGGCGATGCGGGCAGATAAACATCGGTACCATCATCACGCACCAGGCGCACGCTCACACGATCCCCCACAGCCAGTGTTCTGGATGTTGCAGTCAAGGCACCAAGGTCTTCCCAACTGGCACCCGCAACCGGGACATGAGTGAACGTGAATGAATCATTGCTGGTGGTACTACCGCTGCTCACCTGTAAACGCACCGTGACATTACTTTGTGCTGTCGGGGCAGCCAGAGTTAATGTTGGGTTCGCCGATGTGGTGCTGCTGAGGCTATAAAGCGATGGATTAGCTGCTTCAATGCTCCACTGGTAAGAGAGGTTGTTACCGGTTGAGCCCGCAGCGCTCAATGAAATGGTACCGGCACCGGCAAACGTCGAATTCGATGGTGTAGCGCTGATATCTGCCACCACAGGGTTCGTATTGCCACCGCCATATGACACGTCGATACAACCGTGGAAGCGTTCATACGTCCATTGGTTGCGGCCCCATTCGCCGTAGATGACGTGGCGACCGGAGCGGGCCGGAATATTACATTGGGTATGGAACAAGGCAGCACCCTTGTCCGGTGTAACGTTGGGGTTGCCATTGGGATTGGCATCGTTATAAGGCAAGTCACAGAAGGGTTCTTCTTCGAAGTCATCCCAGGTCAACGCGCGACCTACCTGATATTGAAAGTCAGGTTTGGTAATCCAGTAACTGAACACTTCTGTGTCATCGAAGTGTGGACCCCAGGAAATATCCCAGGTGATAGTTAACGGCCCGGCGGATACCGGTTGGGTCGGCCAATCGATGGGGTTATCCCAGGGCGTCGCGCCACCTTGCCAGGTCTCACTGTCAAAGCCGCACACATTATTTGATCGTCCGCCCTTGCGGCCAATGTCGTGTGTCAGCACGCTCATGAATTGATAGCCGCCGTTGGAGTCGTTGGCGAATGCTTGCGCACACGCACTGCCGGCGGGCGCTTGATCCGGTTTTGTGATCGCACCACATAACCAGTTACGTGAGGCCGGTTCTGACATCAAACCGTGACCGAGGGCCGTGCCGGACAGCACGAGAGACAAGAGCCCGAGTGTTATTTTTTTTTGTAGCATCTTCGTTATCCTCTTCTGTTTTAATGAATGATGATTGAAGCCGCTTTCCACTCCTTGTGCACACGTCGTAGTTCCTTCGGCGGTTCCTGATAATCCGGTGAAAAACGTCACATGCCAGTCACTGATCCCTGCTCAAGTCAGCATGTAAAAAAGGCCTGCAACCCGCGAAGGTTGCAGGAACGCACACATCATGAAACGTTGAAGACCATTGCTGATCTCCACCACATGATTCAATAATCTTTAAACCGTATCCCGGTCAGCGCCCTCTCCCATATTCAGATTGGTGAGCAGTAGGGTACGCGACATACGCATGACTTCATGAGCCACAATAAATGCAAAAAGCACCAGGCCCGCGTACAACAACATAATGCTTGAGTAATCGACACTGTAATTCCAGGTGCGCGCAATACCCAGGTAGCATGCGAACAACCAGGACACTGTGGATAAAGCGCCAGAGCAACCAATCCACTTTTGATCAAGCGATGGCAATTGCAGGATCGCTTTGTTACCTACAATTTTTGGAAAACAGTAAAAGTGCAGAAAAACGCCATTAAGGCTGAGAATAATCACGACTGAAAACTTGGCCCAGATTTTCTGGTTAGAAAAATACGCCTGCGGATCCCCAAGATAACCCATGGTGACCAGACCAGCACCCGTCGCCCAGAGTACAAGCAGTGCGATGAACACGATGGTGGCGGTATTGCGCAAGGTAACAACCTCATCCTGCGTTAGTACACGATAACGCGAACGCCATAACGCAAGATCTTGTAGTAACAATGTACCGATAGAAACACACGCCGCCAGCAAGTGAGCGTAAATAACGAGAGTTTTCATGGTGATGCCCTCCCGGGATCGCGTTATCAATGCCGATGAAAAAACACAACCTGTCATCATTGTTGTAAAAAACCTGCAACCACACGTGGTTGCAGGAAAGTGCACATCATGAACAAACCCGTTTTCAGCACTCGCCCATACCCGTCACAATAGGGAAGCTTCCCGCTTGTAAGGGCGTCCAATGCGGTACCAAGCGCAAAATGACTGCGCTAACAATTAGCAGCGACGTTAATGCCTTCAGGAGAGACCGGGACTGCATCTGTTGCTCCCCTTCGATTTTTAATTGTGCATCGTTGGAATTCTGTATGGGTGATTAGCACCCGGGGCACCTGCTGTTATTGAGCAGGTACCTCACTATGAATACAGCTATTATCGTTATCGATACGCGAGCGTGTCGCTGAAGATTTTTATAGGGAAAATCTTTTTCCTTTTATCGATCCCCAGAAGATCCGGCTTCTCGATGCGGAGGTTTTTCCACACCCCAAGACAAGGTTGTCCGTAAAAACAGATACCTGATCCACTGTCATTTTGTCGGACATCTTGCGCTAAATAAAATTATTTTTAAATTCCATTTTTTATCCAGCGTGCTAAAACCGACATAAAACCTATTCGATTTCTGATGCCACATTTTATTTATCTATAAAAATGAGAAAATTTTTTTACCTTGAAAAATTGCGCCATCACATAGACTTATAAGGTATTTACGGCAATTATCATTAATAAAAACGTTCCAAACCTCCTCGCTTCGACTCTGCTGAAAAATAAATTAATCGCTATATTACAACGAAGTAACTATAGCGTTATTTTCTATTGATTTTTAATCCATTTCGCTTGACGAAAAGAAATCTGGATAAGACAACATAAAAATAAAATCATGTTCGACTATACAGCCAGCCATCACTCGCGAAGAAAACCCGGGGCCAGACAAGCGTCAAGTGCGACCATAATAGGAATGCACGCCGCAACATACTGTGCCCCAAACCGCAGCAAATTAAAAAATACTTCACAAAAAAATGGACGTAAAAAGACTTATATTTTTAGTCACCGTGATTTTACTATTGAAAAATATTTACTAAATATGTCTCTAGCCGATACCGTTTAATAACACACCCGATGCTCCAGACAGGCAGGAAAAGACAAGTTTTAATTAGGAAGCAAGAGAGTTTTCCCTTTATTTATGAGGATTCAAAATAAACAATTCTATTTTTGACGACACATTTTGTTATCGCAAACACGCTGCTTTTCTGCGTACGTCACATTTCCCGGAAGGCTGGCTTTTTTGGGATTGTCATTTCGCCACTTTTCCACTACCTTGCCATGGATTAGGCGTTATTGAGATGTTTGCGCGCCGTTATATTTAAGAATCGCAATAAATAAACGGTCGTCATATTTAAAAACCTAATAAGAAATGCAATTCACAATAAATCGCTATAAGTAATTAAAAATTTACTACAAAATATTAGAATAATTTAGACGCCAATTATCGATGGCGGCTTTCCGCCCCAACCATCGATTATTCATTTTTAAGGGTATTTGTTTGTGCAGTTTTATCAAATCGGAGGATTAATCCGGTTTGAGCATGATTGCGCTACCAAAAGAACACAGCAGAACGGCCCGAAGGGCTGTAGTTCCATTTCCTGTGGACTGATTTGGTGAGCCATCTTGCATGACACACACAACGTACCCTGAAATTCAGGCGTTTTTTTTGCGCAATAACAGGTGTGCTGTCCGGCGAGAGTTCAACGAGTCGGTCTGCGGAAAATGCAGTTCTTTCAATGAGTTCTGCAAAAAAGCAGTACCAATCGTTTACTCCAATTATTAACAATAATGAGGCTGGATTATGAAAAGCACCCAACAAAACCTGACACGAACCAGACGCTTTAAAGGCATGAAAAAATTAACGAACACATTGCTGCTTGCCAGCGCCCTGTTAGCCACCTATGGCGCAAATGCGGGCTTCCAGGTTTCCGGCACCCAGCTGCTGGACGGCAACGGCAATCCGTTTGTTATGCGCGGCGTCAATCACGCTCATGCCTGGTATACCAATCGGACACAGCAAGCTCTGGCGGATATCGCAAGCGTTGAAGCGAATACAGTTCGCGTCGTACTGTCCGATGGCCAGCAATGGACGCGCACCAGCGCGACAGAAGTGGCCAACATTATTCAATGGGCTAAGAACAATAAATTAATTGCTGTATTGGAAGTGCATGACGTTACCGGTTCCGGCGAACAAGGTTCTGCGGGCACCCTCTACAACGCCACCAGTTACTGGATAGATATCGCCAGCACCCTGCAGGGCCAGGAAGACTACGTCATCATCAATATCGCCAACGAACCTTTTGGCAACGGTGTGCCGGAAAGCAGTTGGATCGACGGTCACATCCAGGCCATTCAACGCATCCGTAGTGCTGGCTTGACGCATACGCTGATGATTGATGCAGCAAACTGGGGTCAGGACTGGCAAGAAGTGATGCTCAATAATGCCTCCACTGTGGCCGCCGCTGACTCACGCAACAATACAATGTTCAGCGTACACATGTATGAGGTTTATCAGGATCGCGCGAAGATCGAGGGTTATGTTTCAAATTTTTTAGGCACGCATAATTTACCGTTGATCGTGGGTGAGTTCGGTGCAGATCACTATGGCAACAACGTGGATGAAGATTCCATTCTCGCGGTAGCCGAACAATACAACATCGGTTACCTCGGTTGGTCCTGGTCTGGTAACAGCAGTCAAGTCGCCTCGCTGGATATCACCAATAACTGGAATGTAAACAGTTTGTCTGCCTGGGGTGATCGGTTGATTAACGGCACCAATGGTATTCGCGCAACAGCGGAAATTGCCTCGGTATTTAATGGTGGTGGAAATTCCAGCAGTTCTGTTTCCAGTTCAACCAGTTCTTCAGTTGCCAGCAGTACACCGTCCAGTTCTTCGAGCAGCTCCAGCAGCCTGAGCGGCGGCGAGCAGTGTAACTGGTACGGCACCTTGTATCCCTTGTGTAGCACAACGCAAAGTGGCTGGGGCTGGGAACAAAATCGCAGTTGTGTCGCACGCAGCACCTGCAGTTCACAACCGGCGCCTTACGGTATTGTCGGTGGCGGTACAACCAGTTCTTCAGCACCGAGTTCGTCCAGCAGTTCATCCGTTGCGAGTTCGTCGCCATCCAGCAGTTCGCCGGCGAGTTCTTCATCGAGCAGCGCAACCAGTGGTAGCAGCAGTTGCACCTACGTCGTCACCAATCAATGGGGCAACGGTTTTACTGGCGCAATTCGCATTACCAACAAGGGAAACAGCGCGATCAACGGTTGGAGTGTGAACTGGAATTACACCGATGGGTCACGCGTGACAAACAGCTGGAACGCAACGGTCAGCGGCAGTAATCCTTACAGTGCCAGCAATGTTGGCTGGAACGCTGAAATTCAACCGGGGCAAACAGTAGAGTTCGGTTTCCAAGGAACAAAAAATTCTGCTCAAGCGAGTGTACCGACCGTAAGCGGATCTGTTTGTAATTAAAGGACTCAACAAGAAGCCGTGTTGCGCAACAAATGATTAAATACGCACAACCGATTATTGAAAAAATGATAGCGCTACCTTTTACATCATTTAATCAGTAAAAAAATTACAACCAAAATGTGCAGGGAAAAAATAAAAAGCGCAATGCTCGCACAGAAAATGACAGCGCTGTCTTTTGGTTTTAGACGGCCTGAAAAGTATTCAGGACACCCGATAAAAACAAGTAAGGAGAGCAACACAGTCGTGCGTCTTCGGGCGCACGACTGACCTGACAAACCAGCGATAGCAAAATGAGGCGGCAATGAACTGCCTCCGTCGGCCAACACCGACAAACCATACGGAGTCTGCCACGGATGAATAGTCCTCGGCCGGTTAAGCGGGCGAGCAAGCTACAAGGTGTAGAGCATGAACCACACCTCGCTATTTCCGTTGACAGCGAGTTTGTGTGTGTAACGACGAGGGCACCAGATGTACTCCCTCCTAACCGGACTTTTGGAGAACTAACAATGATAAGGCTAACAAGAAGGGGCTACGGCCTGGCGACCATGCTGAGTCTCGGCATGGCGGCAGCGACCTTTGGCTCGGCAGCCCAGGCGGCAACCTGTACCTACAGCATCAGTAACGAGTGGAATACCGGCTATACCGGTACCATTTCAATCAACAATACCGACTCCAGCGCGATCAGCGGCTGGAGTGTGAACTGGCAATACAACACCAACCGTGTGACCAGTTCCTGGAATGCCAACCTCAGCGGCAGCAATCCATACACCGCGACCTCCTTGGGCTGGAACGGCAACATTGCCCCCGGGCAAACGGTGTCTTTCGGATTCCAGGTCAATAAAAACGGCGGCTCTGCCGAGACCCCAACCGTGAATGGCGCCGTCTGTTCCGGTGGCGTGACCAGCTCTTCTGCGTCCAGCGTGGCCAGCAGCACCCCGGCGAGCAGTACACCGAGTTCATCATCAAGCACACCTGCTACCGGTGGCCAGCAATGTAACTGGTACGGCACCTTGTATCCCTTGTGTACCTCTACCCAAAGCGGCTGGGGCTGGGAGCAAAATCGCAGCTGTATCTCCGCGAGCACCTGTAGCTCACAACCGGCACCTTACGGCATTGTCGGTGGTTCGTCCGCCAGCAGTACCCCGGTCAGTTCCAGTAGCTCCAGCGTTGTCGTAAGCAGCGTGCCTTCATCGAGTGCACCATCTTCAAGTGCGCCCTCTTCCAGCGTGCCGTCTTCGAGTGTGCCCTCTTCCAGCGCGCCCTCGTCGAGTGCTCCGTCTTCCAGCGTCGCCTCTTCCACCAGTTCCGCTGACTGGGGCAACCGTATGGATAACCCCTTCATCGGCGCCAACTGGTACATCAACCAGGACTGGGCTGAAAATGCTACTGCCTCCGGTGGTGCCGCTATCGCCGACGTCAGCACGGCTGTGTGGATGGACCGTATCGGAGCCATTGATCCGGAAGATCCGAATACCCTCGGTTTGCGTGACCACCTGGATGCCGCCCTCGATCAAGGTGCCAACCTGATCAAGGTCGTCATCTATGACTTGCCCAACCGCGACTGCCACGCTTTGGCGTCCAACGGTGAATTGTTGATGGCCGAAGATGGCTTCAACCGCTACGTGAATGAGTACATTGCGCCGATTGTGGATATCTTCTCCGATCCGAAATACAACAGCTTGCGCATTGTCACCATCATTGAGCCGGATTCCTTGCCAAATCTGGTGACTAACATCTCTACACCCAAGTGTCAGGAAGCTGCTGGTCCTGGCGGTTACATCGACGGTACCCGTCATACGCTGACCGAGTTGGGCAAACTGCCAAACGTTTACTCCTACATCGATATCGGCCACTCAGGCTGGTTAGGCTGGCCGGATAACTTCCAGGAAGCAACCACGCTGATCGCCGACGCCATCAAAGGCGCTGAAAAAGGTGTCAACAGCATTGCCGGTTTCGTTTCCAACACCGCTGGTTACACACCGCTGCGCGAGCCGTTCCTCGATGCCTTGTCCATGGGCGGTATGCCGGGTAATCCAGGCGTGCAAGTACGTCAGGCAGCCTTCTACGAGTGGAACCCCTACTTCAGCGAAATCAGCTTCGTGCAGGCATGGCGTAACCGCATGATCGAACTGGGCTTCCCAAGCACTATCGGTATGTTGATCGATACCTCGCGCAATGGTTGGGGTGGTTCTGATCGTCCGACAGCGCAATCCACCAGCACCAGCGTTGATACCTTCGTGGATGAATCCCGCGTTGACCGTCGCTATCACCGCGGCAACTGGTGTAACCAGCCTGGCGGTATCGGTGAGCGTCCTACTGTGGCGCCGGAACCCGGCATCGACGCTTACGTGTGGGTGAAACCACCAGGTGAGTCAGACGGTGTGGCCGAAGCCGGCATCATCGATCCGGTCGATCCAGCGAAAGGTTTTGACCGCAACTGCGATCCGACCTTCACCAACGCCAGCGGCACCCTGACCGGTTCTATCCCCGGCGCCCCCCATGCGGGCCGCTGGCACACCGAAGGGTTCCAGATCCTGTTGAACAACGCATACCCACCGCTGTAACTAACAGCGGCAGCATGGATTACCACGGCCAGGGATGGCTTAACCCAAGAACAAAACCAGGCTTTGGCTCATGCACAGCAGATGCAAACACCAAAGCCGCGATGATCTGGTTTTAAACGAGTTGTAAGTCGATGCAGTGTGTTTAACCGGCCTTATCCATTACCCCGTGGTGCGGCCGGTTGTTTTTTTCACACCTGATTGCATTGCCCAAGTATTTTCCTGCGATGGAGCACCCGCTACTCCCGCTCCCTCCAATCCACATAAAAAAAATGAAGTGAGGACACTTCCAATGACCCAAGCTCCCCAAACAAAGAAACCGGCATACTCCCAACGTTCGTTAACGTCCCGCTTGAACACAGGCACTCCCAGGATTCTGACCCGCGCTATCAGCGCCGTGGTGCTATCCGGCCTGGTGGCAGGCAGCGCCTGGGCAGCGGTAGGTAACCCGCGCGTCAATCAGGTGGGCTATTTGCCCAACAGCGCCAAAGTGGCTACCTATAGCAGCGACACCATGGCAGCCCTGCCCTGGGAATTACGCCTTAATGGCACCCTTGTAACCAGTGGTACGACAGTACCGCGCGGTATTGATGCTGCCTCCGGCGACAATGTCCATCTCATCGACATCAGTGGTGTAACCACCGAGGGCGACGGCTACAAGCTCTATGTAGGCAACGATGAGAGCTATCCCTTTGAGATCGCAGCCGATGCCTTTACCGGCGCGCTCTACGACTCGATCAAGTACTTCTACCACAACCGCAGCGGCATCGCGATTGAGACGGCCTACACCGGCGGCGGCAATACCAGCTATGCACCCAATGCCCAGTGGGCACGCCCCGCAGGCCACTTAAACATGGGCGCCAATAAAGGCGACTATGATGTGCCCTGCTGGACCGGTACCTGTAATTACAGCCTGGATGTGACCAAGGGCTGGTACGACGCGGGCGACCATGGGAAATACGTGGTTAACGGCGGGATCTCCGTGTGGAAACTGCTCACGATGTACGAACGCGCCTTGCACCTGAGCGACAACGCCAGTGCATTCGCCGATGGCACACTGAACATTCCCGAGAGCGGCAACGGCGTGCCAGACATCCTCGACGAAGTGCGTTGGCAGATGGAATTCATGCTGTCTATGCAAGTTCCCCAAGGCCAGGCCAAGGCCGGCATGGTGCATCACAAGATGCACGACGTAGGCTGGACCGGTTTACCGCTGGCACCCCATGAAGACAGCCAGAACCGCGCACTGGTCCCCCCCAGCACCGCAGCAACCTTGAACGTGGCTGCCACTGCTGCACAGTGCGCGCGCCTGTGGCAAAACATTGATGCCGCCTTTTCCAGCACCTGTTTGACGGCAGCAGAGCGTGCCTGGGATGCCGCGCAGCAAAACCCCGCTGATCTCTATACCGGTGGCTACGATAACGGCGGTGGTGGTTACGGTGACCGGTTCGTCGCCGACGAATTTTTCTGGGCAGCGGCGGAGCTGTATATCACTACCGGTGACAGCAAGTACCTGCCGACCATTCAGAACTATGAGATCGAGCGTACCGATTTTGGTTGGCCAGACACTGAACTACCGGGTTTGATTTCTCTCGCCACAGTACCAGCCAGCCATACGGCAAGTTTGCGCGCAACCGCGCGGCAAACCATTGTCCAGATTGCTGATATCCATATGGGCGTGATCGACAGCACCGGTTATCTCACACCCCATACTGAAGAGGAATATTACTGGGGCTCCAACAATGGTGTTGCCAATAAACTGTTCCTGGTCGGTTTGGCTTACGACTTTACCGGCGACGAGGATTACGCCAAGGGGCTCGGCAAGGCGGTGGATTATCTCTTCGGTCGCAACCCCATGTCGTTCTCCTACATCTCCGGCCACGGCGAAAACGCCCTGACCCAACCGCACCACCGTTTCTGGGCTGGCGCGCTCAACGGCGCTTACCCCTGGTTACCGCCAGGTGCCTTCTCCGGTGGCCCCAACGCTGGTCTGGAGGATGAAGTGGCCCAGGCTGCCTTGAACGGCTGTCAGACTCGTCCGGCTACCTGCTACATGGATGACATCAACTCCTGGTCCACCAACGAGATCACCATCAACTGGAACTCGGCCCTGGCATGGGTTTTAGCGTTCTATGATGATTACGGCAATGAAGGCGGTGCTTCATCATCATCTTCCAGCCAGGTCAGCTCCAGTGTGCCCAGCAGCTCTTCGTCAAGCGTGAGCAGCGTGCCAGTGTCGAGCTCTTCCAGCAGTAGCGTGCCGGTCAGCTCAAGCAGCTCAAGTTCAGTGGTCTTCAGCTCATCCAGCAGCCTGGCCTCATCGAGCAGCTCAAGCACGCCCATCGGTCAACAATGTAACTGGTACGGCACCTTGTATCCGCTGTGTGTCACCACCCAAAGCGGCTGGGGATGGGAACAGAACCGCAGCTGTATTTCGCGCAGCACCTGTAGCTCGCAACCGGCGCCCTGGGGCATTGTTGGCGGCGGTACCTCCAGTTCCAGTCCTGCCAGCTCCAGTCCCTCATCCAGCTCCAGCCCTGCATCCAGCAGTTCCAGCTCGGCACCAGCGTCCAGCAGCAGCTCCAGCCTGGTTGCCAGCAGTGCATCATCCAGCTCTGCACCGAACGGAAGCGGCAGTTGCGAGTATGTGGTGACCAACCAGTGGAACAACGGATTTACCGGCGCGATCCGCATCACCAACAACGGCAGTTCGCCCATCAACGGGTGGAGTGTGAGCTGGAGTTACAACGACGGTTCACGCATTACTAACAGTTGGAATGCCAACCTGTCCGGCAGCAATCCTTACAGTGCCAGCAACCTGGGCTGGAATGGCACCTTGCAACCGGGCCAAACCGCTGAGTTTGGTTTCCAGGGTACCAAAGGCGGCAGCGCAGCATCTGTGCCGGTCGTCAGTGGAACACCTTGCAACTAAGCCTGGTTAAACCCTGAAGCCTTGTCTTCGCGATGGATAACCACTTATTCATCGCGAAGTTTTTGCTGTTAATTTTTTTGTGCTTTGCATGATTCGATAACGGAGGTTTCCGCCATGTATCGCTCCCAACTGATCCATTGTTTGAAGCTGGCTTTTTTCCCCGTTATCGCTTGCGTCCTGCTTGCTGGTCACGCCAGTGGCCAGACGCCGACACGCACTACGCCGGGTGATTCCATTGCAGAGTCAGTGGGTTGTGGAAGCGCTCAGGATATCCATTCCCGGTGTCATTTGCTTATAAAGGAACTCAATCAGTTAAAACAATAACGACAAGTTGAGGTGCCACTCCAACACTGTCCGACGCTGGCTAAAACCAGCGTCGAGCAGTGATAAAAATCACCGTCGTCGCGCGTGGGGCTTCAGCGCAGGGTGTATAACAAAGCTGTAATAACTCCAATAAGGCATACAGGAGAATAACAATGATATCGATAAAAAAAATCTTCGGTTTTTCGGGCGCAATGCTCGTTTTATTTTGCGTGCTGGTGCAACACGCAACCGCGCAAACTAACTGTAGTTATCGTATTACCAATGAGTGGAATACCGGGTACACCGGTGCAATTACTATCAGCAACAATGGTTCCAGTGCGTTAAACGGCTGGAGTCTTAGCTGGCAATACAACAGCAATCGCATTACCAGTTCGTGGAATGCCAACATCACAGGCAGTAATCCTTACACCGCAACGGATTTAGGCTGGAATGGCAACATCCCCGCCGGCGCCAGTGTGGAGATTGGTTTTCAGGTGAATAAAAATGGTGGCAGCGCCGAGACGCCCACATTGAATGGTGCAGTGTGTTCCGGTGGCAACAATAATTCTTCCGCAACCAGTGTAAGCAGTTCGCCCTCAAGCAGCGCATCGAGCCAGAGCATTGCGCCATCATCCAGTGCAAGTTCGATCAGTTCATCGTCCGCTAACAACAACACCGGGCAGCAATGTAACTGGTACGGCACTTTGTATCCCCTGTGTGCCAATACGCAAAGCGGTTGGGGTTGGGAGTCCAATCGCAGTTGTATTTCGCCCAGCACCTGTAGCTCGCAACCGGCGCCCTACGGCATCGTTGGCGGAAATAATTCGTCCAGCAGTTCAAGTGTCGCGACGTCTTCAAGCAGTTCCGCCGGTAACCAGGGTTTTGTCAGCACCCATGGGCAACTGCGTACCAGCGGCAATCAACTGGTTAACAAAAACGGTACCGCTGTTCAGTTACGCGGGATGAGCTCCCACGGGCTGCAATGGTATGGCGACTACATGAATCTCAGCAGCATCCGATGGCTGCGCGATGACTGGGGTATTAACGTGATTCGTGCGGCTATGTACACCGCCAGCGAAGGCTACATCGAAAACCCATCAATCAAAAATAAAGTGTTTGAAATTGTCGATGCCGCGATTGCGCTGGATATTTATGTGATTGTCGATTGGCATATTCTCAGCGACGGCAATCCACAACAGTACAAAGCGGAAGCGAAGGCATTTTTCAATGAAGTCGCGCAGCGTTATGGCAACACGCCCAACGTGATTTATGAAATTGCCAACGAACCCAACGGCGGTGGTGTCACCTGGAATGCGGCGATTCGCCCTTATGCCCAGGAAGTGATTCCGGTGATTCGCAACCATGCACCGAATAGTCTGGTGATTGTCGGCACGGGGACATGGAGTCAGGATGTTACTGATGCGGCAGCCAACCCGGTGAGCTTTCCGAATGTCGGCTATGCCATGCATTTCTATGCGTGCACCCATGGTCAATGGTTACGTGACCGCGTGGACCAGGCACGCGCGCAAGGCGCGATGATTTTCTCGACCGAATGGGGCACCGCCGACGCCACCGGCGATGGCAGTGTGTGTGAAAACGATACCCGCACCTGGATTAATTTCCTGAATCAACGTGGAATCAGCTGGATTAACTGGAGCATTACGCCAAAAGAGGAAGGCACCGCTGCGCTGAACCCCGGCGCCAGCACAACAGGTAACTGGTCCGCCAGTGACCTTTCGCCGTCAGGCACCTTGGTGAAATCACTGATGCGTCAATAAGAACGTAAAGTGACAATAATAAAATACAAAGGGATTTGATAAAAAAATCCCCGCTATTCGGCGGGGATTTTTTTATTTGGCTATCAGTGACACATCATCTTGTAAGCAAATTGCGCATCCAGGAAATTCGCCATCATCGTTGCTGTCGGTTTTGCCCAGGGATAAAACAACCAGAAGCTGTGCGGTGCATCCGAAAATTTCTCGGCATGATAATTAATCTTGGCTTCTTCAAGTCGCTTGATCATCTCCGCCTGCCCCACACTAAACCGCGCCTGTGAACTGTTAATAAATAACACCGGTGGCTTGCCTTTGCTTACGTGATAAATCGGCGAGGCTTCATGCCATAAAGCAGTTTTTGTCGCATAATTTCCGCCAAACCATTGACCGGCCGATGAGGGATTTTTGCGCGGGTCATCTTCATATTTACGCGCTTCTTCCGACGTAAAATCCGACAAGCCATCAATATTAATCACGGCTTGCACATCACTGGTAAAGAGGCTTTTCGTCGCCTGCGGATCAAATTTTACATCGCCGTTTGTCATGCCGACCAAGGCCGCAATTTGTCCACCTGCGGAACCACCGGCCACAGCAATTCGTTCCGGATTGACACCATAGGTTTTTGCATTCTCGCGCAACCAGCGAACCGCCGCTTTCACATCGTGAATCGCAGCAGGATATTCAGCTTCCGGTGATAAACGATAACTGATGGTCGCCGTCACATAACCGCGCAACGCCAGTTGATGGGCCAGGGGCATCATGTTTTCGCGGTAACCGGCCCGCCAGCCACCACCGTGCACCAACACGATAGCCGGTCGTTGATCCGCCATCGTGGGTTCGGGCGCATAGAGGTCCAACTGCAATGCCCGCGCGCCGTAGTTAACATAGGTCAGGTTTTTAAATGCAAGAATGCCTTCCGGCAATTTGCCGTCCAGCATGCGCATCTGCGGAAAATCCTTCACATACTTGGTGTAGGTTTCAGCCGGAGTGTAGGTATTTTGAGGGTCATTGATCGAAGTAATGGGTGCGGTGGTTGAACAACCGACCATGAACGCCAGCATAAAGCCGCCAGCCAGAGTGAAGACAACGGTAATGCAATGCCGAAGGATCATAGGGACTATCTCTTATTGTTGACCGATTACTGGAACCGGAAACAATAAAGCACCAGGCGCCATAAGACCAGCCGACTTTATGTAAAGCGAGATGTAAAGCCAGCCGGGGGGCAGCTACAGATACTGCCTAATGACAGGTCAT
>DATJLH010000207.1:0-7209 GCA_035490615.1 Cellvibrio sp. | reverse complement strand
GTGTGTGCCTATTGCGGGTAGTATTGAGGCGATTGCCCGTTTGTCGCAGGCCGGCTTTACGGTGGTGATTGCCACCAACCAATCCGGCCTGGCGCGCGGCAAATTTGATCTTGACGACCTGGAAGCCATGCATGAAAAAATCACGCAACTGGTGGAAGATCACGGTGGTGAGATCAGTGCGATTTTTTATTGCCCCCACGCGCCGGAAGATCACTGCAAATGCCGCAAACCCAAACCCGGCTTGATCGATGCCATTGAAGCAGAATTTAATATCTCCGCCGAGGGTGCACCGTTTATCGGCGACACCCTGCGCGATTTGCAGGCGGCGATCAGCAAGGGTTGTCAGCCGTGGCTGGTGCGCACCGGCAACGGAGTAAAAACCCTTGAAGATTTGCAGTACCCGGACAGCGACAGCACCGATGATTTTCCGGGGCTGACCCTGGAACAGGTACAGGTTTTTGATGATCTGGCCGCAGCGGCCGACTCTCTGATCAACACAACACGCGAGAATCTATAGTGCTTTACCTCCGCAGTTTATTGTTCCTGATTCTTCACAATGTTACCGGGATGATCATCGGTTTTATCGCGGTGATCATCCAGCCGATCCTGCCCTACAGCTGGCGTTGGCGCATCGTGACCTTGTGGAATCGCCTGACGATGGTGTTGTTGCGGGTGTGTTGCGGCATCCGCGTTAATATCGTAGGCCAGCGACACCCGGAGCTTTACCCCTGTGTGGTGATGTCCAAACACCAGAGCACCTGGGAAACCATGTTCCTGCAATATTATTTTGGCCCGG
This sequence comes from Cellvibrio sp., assembly GCA_035490615.1. Lineage (GTDB taxonomy): Bacteria > Pseudomonadota > Gammaproteobacteria > Pseudomonadales > Cellvibrionaceae > Cellvibrio. The sequence goes on along the minus strand of DATJLH010000207.1, from coordinate 6,413 downwards.
TCAGCACCATCCTCAAAAAAGAACTGCTGCGGATTCCGTTTTTCGGCTGGGGCCTGGCCACCCTGCGCCCTATTGCCATTGATCGCAAGAATCCGATCCAGGCGCTCAAAGATGTGAAAAGCAAGGGGCTGGCGCGGCTTAAGGAAGGCAACAATTTGCTGATCTTTCCCGAAGGCACGCGTGTACCTCTGGGTACTGTAGGAAATTATGCGCGCAGCGGCGCCGACATCGCCTGCACCGCCGGTGTGCCGGTGGTGCCGGTTGCACACAATGCGGCGGAATGCTGGCCCCACAAACACTTCCTCAAATACCCCGGCACGGTGACTGTCGTGATCGGCGAGCCCATACTGACAGAAGGCCGGGACCGCAAGCAGTTAACCGAAGACATCAAAGCCTGGATTGAAACCCAGATCAGTCAATTGCCTCCCGCCCGCAAGGACGGCAAGCGCCCCTGGCTCGATGAGACCAACCAGGCGACTGAGCATTCCTGATTTATATTGAGCCCCTGCCTCGCCAGCGTTCCACATTGACGCTTTTTTACTTTTGGTTTATTTGACATTAACCAGAATCTTTTGCATTGTTTGTGTTTTGCCCTTTCTCCGACCCAATCTGATCGACGCAGATAAACGCGTCACATACCGATAAAAACAGGCTTAACATCATGTTCAAACGCTGCTTACCCTGGTTTCTTTCCTTAACTTGTATACTAGTCGCCCAGACAGCTTTGGCCGAAGATGGCTATGACATGTGGCTGCGCTATCCGGCGGTGGCCGATGCCCGCTTGCTCAAGCAATACCGTGCACAGGTCAAACATATCGTCAGCGAAGCCGACTCACCGACCTTGCGTGCCGCAACCGCTGAATTGCAGCTCGGCCTGTCGGGTTTACTGGATACCGACATCCCCCTGGCCAAACAGCTCGCCCGCAAAGGTTCTGTGGTCATCGGCACCCCGCAAGGCTCGCCGTTAATTGCCGCTCTGAAGCTCGATGATCGGTTGGCCGAACTCGGTCCCGAGGGTTATCTAATTGAGCAAACCAGAGTCAACAAGCGCGACGCACTGGTGATTGCCGCTAACACTGATGTGGGCGTGCTTTACGGTGCATTCGATCTGCTGCGGCAGATGCAGACCCACCAGAAATTGAATGACCTTGCCATCAGCAGCGCGCCGCGCGTGCAGTATCGCGTGGTTAATCATTGGGACAATTTGAATCGTCTGGTGGAGCGCGGTTACGCCGGTTTGTCACTGTGGGAATGGGGCAGCCTGCCGGAGTATAAAAACCCGCGTTACACCGACTATGCGCGTATCAATGCCTCGCTTGGCATCAACGGTACGGTCATCAATAACGTTAATGCCGACCCGCGCATACTCAGCGACCAGTTCCTGAAAAAAGCCGCCGTGCTGGCTGATATCTTCCGGCCCTACGGCATCAAGTTGTATCTCTCTATCAATTACGATTCGCCTCGCGCGTTTGGCGATCTGGATTCCGCCGATCCACTCGATCCGCGCGTGCAAGCCTGGTGGAAAGCGCGCACCGAGAAAATTTATTCCTATATTCCCGACTTCGGCGGTTATCTGGTAAAGGCAGACTCCGAAGGCCAACCCGGCCCGCAAGGCTACGGTCGCAACCATGCCGACGGCGCCAACATGCTGGCTGATGCGCTCAAGCCTTATGGCGGCGTGGTGTTCTGGCGCGCCTTTGTGTACAACGCGGATATCGAAGACCGTTTTCGCGGTGCTTACGATGAGTTCACGCCATTAGATGGAAAATTTCGTGAGAACGTTATCCTGCAAGTGAAAAATGGCCCCATTGATTTCCAGCCGCGCGAACCTTTCTCGCCACTGTTCGGCAACCTGCCAAATACCAATACCATGATTGAATTTCAGGTGACCCAGGAATATTTTGGTTTCGATAAACACCTCGCTTATCAAGGGCCACTGTTTACTGAAGTGCTCAACACCGATACTCACGCGAAAGGGCCGGGCTCAACCATCGGCAAGATTCTCGAAGGAAAAGTGTTTAATTATTCGCGCACCGGTATGGCTGCCGTCATCAATCCCGGCACCGACCGCAACTGGACCGGCCATCCGTTTGTGCAATCCAGTTGGTACGCTTTCGGCCGTTTAGCCTGGGATTACACGCTCGACGCAGAAGCCATTGCCGATGAATGGTTGCGCATGACCTTCACCAATAATGAAAAATTTATCGCACCTGCGCTTGCGATAATGATGCAATCCCGCGAAGCCGGCGTGAACTATCGTTCGCCCCTGGGCCTTACCCATTTGTATGCGCAAGGCCACCACTATGGTCCGGCGCCCTGGCACGATAAATCCGGCCGCGCTGACTGGACGGCAACTTACTATCACCGCGCGAGCAAAGACGGCATCGGTTTTGATCGCACGGCCACGGGTTCCAACGCGGTCGCGCAGTATCATCCTGCGGTGCGGGATATCTATGGTGATATTGATAAGGTGCCGGAGGATTTACTGCTGTGGTTTCATCATGTGAGTTGGGATCACAAGATGGAATCGGGACGAACCTTGTGGGAGGAGTTGGTTCACAAATATTACGCGGGTGTTGAGCAGGTGCGGGAGATGCAGCGTGAGTGGGATGCGTTGGAGGGCTTGATTGATCCGCAGCGGTTCGCGCAGGTGAAGGCGTTGTTGGAGATTCAGGAGCGCGATGCGGTGCGGTGGCGGGATTCTTGTGTGTTGTATTTCCAGAGCCTTTCGGGGAAGCCGATTCCTGCTGGTTTGGAGAAGCCAGCGCATGATTTGGAGCATTATAAAGCGCTGGAGAGAACGCATTATGTGCCTGAGCCTTGGCATCCGGCGAGTTCAAGTCGGGCGTTGAAATAATTTTTTGAGTTAATAAATATTGGTGGGGTGAAGCACTTCGTATTCCGTTTGTCATTAGGGTCTTAAGTTCGAAAACGCATGAATACATCCCTGTAGCTCCCTCAAGTCGTCCCTGACTTGAGGGTTTCGAACTTAAGACCCTAACGCCAAACTCGCATTCTGCTAACGTCAAGTAGGGATGTATTCATTCGCCACATCTCTGTGGTTCACCCTGTGGGCAGCTTCGCTCTGCAAATTGGCTTTCCTGCCAATTTGTTGTGTGCTGTCGAAGCGCGGTAGCTCATGACAAACGTCTTCGCTACGCGAAAAAAATCAATTCCGCGACACAATTCCCGCCCAACCACCACCGGACGCCAGTTTAATTTTCAGCTTTTCTTTCTTCGTAACACTGCGCTGTTCACGTTGGTAATCTTCTGCAAAATTTTCGGTGTTAACACCATCGCGATATAAATCCAGTTGGTAGGTCCCTTCTCCCAGGAAAGAAAAATCGATCGTAAATTCCCGTGGTTGTTCGTCGGTCATTGCGCCGATGTACCAGTTGTCGCCGTGGCGGCGGGCGATGACGACGTATTGGCCGACGCTGGCGTGGAGTACGCGGGTTTCGTCCCAGGTGGTGGGGAAGCGGGCGATGAATTCGGTGGTTTTGGGTTCGCGGTAGTAGCTTGAGGGTGATTCGCACAGCATCTGTAAGGGGCTTTCGTAGATGGCGTACATGGCGACCTGGTGCGCGCGGGTGCCGATGCTCATGGGGCGGTAGTGGTTGATGTTGTGATTTTCGATGCGTGCGTTGCGTAGCGCGCCGGGGGTGAAGTCCATGGGGCCGGCGGCCATGCGGATGAAGGGGAGTGTGACGGTGTGTTTGGGTGTGACGTCGCGGCTCCATTTGTTGTTTTCATTGCCTTTGACGCCTTCGTGTGAGAGCACGTTGGGGTAGGTGCGCCCGTGGCCGCTGGGTTTGAAGCCGCCGTGGTAGTCCACCAGTAGTTTGTGTTTGGCGGCTTCGCGAGCGATTTTTTCGTAGAAGTTCACCATGTATTGATCGGCGCGCTGCATAAAGTCGACTTTGATTCCGGCGACGCCCCAGTCGGCCCAGGTGGCGAGGATATTTTCGTAGTCTTTGTCCAGCGGTCCCCAGAGTGTCCATAAAATAATGCGTACGTTTTTTTCGCGGCCGTAGGCGATCAGAGCTTTCACATCCAGGTCAGGATTGGGTGCGAGTATGTCAGTGGTGGACTTGGACCAGCCTTCATCGAGGATCACATATTCCAGGCCGTATCGGGACGCAAAGTCGATGTAGTATTTGTAGGTTTCCGTGTTCAAACCGGACTTAAAGTCCACGTCGTAAATATTATTGGCGTTGTACCAATCCCAGGCGACCTTGCCGGGTTTTATCCAGCTGGTATCACCAATCTGGTTGTCGCGGGCGAGTAAATACACCAGTTCACTTTCGATAATTTTGCGATCATCTTCAGTGATAATCGCGAGGCGCCAGGGGAAACTGCGTGTACCGCGTGTTTCGGCGATGTGTTTGGCAAAGGTCAGGTCCTGGTTGCGGTCTTCCGAGCCGCGCATGGGTGTTGCGCGAGTCACTACGCCGGGGAAACCCGCACGAAATCCGCTCTTGCCGGTGCCGTACAAAAACATGCCGGGGTAATCCCAGACATCGCTTTCAGTAAATACGACATTGATGTCATCCACCGCCATATACGCCGGCAAGGATGCAAACCGTTTTTTGTTGATATCGGCAATGGTTTCAGGAATGTAATGGCGCTCGAAGTGGGAGATCAGCGTTTCTTCTTCCGGAAATAAAGTGGTCGCGCCCTTGGGGAAATTTAATTCCATCAATTCACTGTCGATCTGCATATCGCCTTCACGTTGGCTGAAAAACCGATAGGCAACACCATCGTTGTACGCGCGAAATTCAATACCGAATTGATTGTTAAACTCGAGGTGCAGGTCGCGGTAATGATCGCGAATGCGAGAGGATTTTTGGGCAACGGCGGGCGTTACAACCTGGTCGACTTCATGGGTTCGATGTTCGGCAACGGCGAATTTGCGGGTGATGGATTTGCCGTCTACCACCATACCCAGTTCACTGGGCGTAATCACTTTTTTACCGCGATGACTCACCGACCATTGCAATTGATTGTCTGTCACCACCGTCATCTCCAGGGCGCCGTCCGGGGACGACAGGGTGAAGGTCTCGGCCATCGCGGAAAACGACGCGAGCCCGTTTAATAAGAAAATCAGTGCACATTGCAGATTGAACCGTTTGCGGGAGGCAAAGATGAGGGCCATAGGATCTCCTGTCACATTATTAGGCTTATTTATCAGATTTATAAAAATCAGTCTGCCCGTGCAGGTGACAAAACACAATGGCTTTAACGCGTGCTTACATTAATCCGCTGCGGTTACGCGCCAGATAACATTCCCGACATCGTCCGCCGTTAACAAGGCGCCGCGTTTATCAATCGCAACACCAACCGGCCGGCCGTAGGCATTGCCTTCGTCACTGAGGAACCCGGTGAGCACGTCTAACGGCTGGCCCGAGGGTTTGCCGTTAGCGAAGGGGACAAAGATGACTTTGTAACCGCTGTGGGGTTTGCGATTCCAGGAGCCGTGAAGACCGATAAACATGCCCTCGGCAAATTGCGGTGGTAATTGATTTCCCGCCGAATGCGCCAGGCCCAATGCAGCAGTGTGGGCACCCAGGGCGTAGTCGGGCACGATGGCTTTGGCCACCAGATCCGGGCGTTGGGGTTCTACCCGTTCATCGACATGTTGGCCAAAATAACTGTAGGGCCAGCCATAAAAGCCGCCGTCCTGTACAGAAGTCAGATAGTCGGGCACAAGGTCGCTACCCAGTTCATCGCGCTCGTTCACGACGGTCCACAGCATGCCCGAGCTCGGCTCCCAAGCCATGCCGTTAGGATTGCGCAAGCCGGTGGCGAAGAGGCGATGCTCGCCGCTGGTGATGTCCACTTCCCAGATCGCCGCGCGCCCTTTTTCCACATCCATGCCCTGCTCTGCCGCGTTGCTGTTAGAACCGGTGGTGACATAGAGACTGGTACCCTCGGTATTGGGAAGCAGATTTTTCGTCCAGTGGTGGTTCAGGTGTCCCGCCGGTAAATCCACCAGCTTGGTGGGTGGTTCGATGATCTCTGTCGCATCCACCGTGTAGGGAAAACTGACCACGGCATCTGTGTTGGCGACGTAAAGCCGGTCCCTTACCAATGCCATTCCGAAGGGTGAATTCAGGTCTTCAAGAAAAGCCGTGCGCACTTCAGCCACACCATCGTTGTCGGCATCGCGCAACAGGGTAATACGGTTAGCACTGGGCACGGCGGCGCCGGCTTTGGCCATCACCTTACCCATAACCCAGCCTTTGATACCTGGCCTGCCTTCTGCGCGTTCCGGCGCATTGGTTTCCGCTACCAATACATCGCCATTCGGTAAGACGTAAAGCCAGCGCGGATGATCGAGGTTGCGGGCGAAGGCGTTAACCTGTAACCCGGGTGCGGCGGTCGGCTCGGCGTCATCCGGCCAACCCGCCGCC
>DATJLH010000206.1:0-11509 GCA_035490615.1 Cellvibrio sp. | reverse complement strand
CCCGGAAGCCCTCTCAAAAATCGGCTGAAGGTTTACCGCGCATTTGTTTGACGCCGCTGCGCCTGGCTTTGCCTTCGATGCGCCGCTTTTTGGAGGCGAGCGTCGGTTTGGTTGCGTGGCGGGTTTTGTTTACCTTGATCGCGGCTGCAATCATCTCGGTTAAGCGTTCCAGTGCATCTTCGCGATTTTTTTCCTGGGTGCGGAAGCGTTGCGCCTTGATCACAATCACTCCCTCCGCTGACATCCGACTATCCTGCACTTGCAGCAGCCGCTCTTTACAGGCGTCCGGCAGCGATGAGGCGCGCACGTCAAAACGCAGATGAATGGCACTGGAGACTTTGTTGACATTTTGCCCGCCCGCGCCCTGCGCGCGGATAGCCGTCAGCTCAATCTCGTGAAGGGGAACACATACACTGGAAGTAATACGCAGCATCAGGGGTGAATACGCAACGGTTTTTGATCGTCAATCAGGACGGGCTGCAAGCGGCTGTCAAAGCGACTGTGATGCGAGCGCCAGCGAACCACCAGAGCGCCCGCAATAAGGCCGATAAATGCAGAGAGGATGGTGATGCCCTCGTGGGCAAATTGTTGCTGCGCCACACCTGCTGCCAGCATCATCGCCAACAGCGGCACCAGGTACGCAAACAGCGAACCGTTTACCACAACACTTTCCGGCACCCCGATTTCCACTTCATCACCCAACTGGTATTGCGTGGCATCGCGGCCCTGGAGCAAAACCCACAGGTACGAGGTGTGGCCACTGAGTTTTGCCATAAGGCTTTGGCCGCAGCCTTTTTCAGCGCTACAGGAATTGCAGGTAGAGCGCTGGATGGTCTCTACCCAGATGCCTTCCGGCTCTATGGCTACGATGCGGCCTTTTTCATGGATCATGCCACCACCTCATGGACAGTTCAGGGGCGCATTATGCAGGAATTGCGGTACGACTTCGACGGCAAGACGGGTGGAAGTTCCACCCGTTATCAATGCGGGTTTACTTGGCCTCAACACCGGCGGCGACTTGCTCCGCCGCTACCGCAGGGATTTCTCCCACAACGGTGAGCCGATGAGTCTGGTCATTGCGTGTTACCTTGCTCATAAACGCCACGGTAGCACCACGCTGCCCGATACCTTCCGGAGGTTGGTTAGAAGCCGGTTCAATGAATACAGAGAAGGTGGACAGGCCATCGGTGAACATCAGCATGTCGGTGGATTCACGCACCCGTTGCTGGCCCACAAAGGCAAAACCGGTTGGAATCCACTTCAAGCTCCAGCCTTCCGGCTCGCCGCCCTGGGTTTTATTACAGCCGCCCAATTCGGCGTTGGCCACACGGTGCAGCTTGGCTGCCGGGGCTTCCTGTAATTGTTTGATGTCCGGATTCAAATCCAGCTCAAGGAACTGGTAGCGCTCCAGGATGCGCCCGGTGCCGTCGATCATCAGGGACTTAAGAACCAGACCGGTTTCCTGATCCACGCTCAACACGTAGCCATGGCGAAATTCGTCACGCGGAACGACTTGCAGTACGGTCGCCATGCGCCCCGCGACACGTTCGGTGTAGCGAATCTGGAATTGGTATAACTCATCGAGCCCGATCAGGCGAGAGCCAATCGAACTTAAGCGCCCTTGCAACAATTGGTCGCCGGGAGAAAAGCAGTCCAGCGCCTGGCCGTGGCGAACAATCTCGCGCTCAGGCCCGTTCAGGTATAACAGGCGTTCGTGCTCAACGCCTTCTTCCACCCAGTGAGACACACGGAACCCCTGCAAGATGCTGGTGTTCTGGTGTTCGTAAGTGAAAGAGCCCTGGTAGTTCAGGTTGTGCGATACCCGGGACATCTTGGCAAATAGCGCCTGCAGGCTTTGGGCTTGGGCTTGGGCTTGGGCTTGGGCTTGGGAAGGAGTTTGTGTTTCTGTCTGGGCAAAAACAAATTGAGCGGCCTGCAATAACAACAGGCCGCTCAACGAGCGAATCAATACAGCTTTACGCATAGGGATTAATCTTCTTCGGTCAACACAACTCGCGCAAAGGGTAGCATACCCTGACCACTGTTCAATGCCGCGTTATCGGCATGCTCTTCAATTAATTTGTTCAGGTAATCCCGCACTTCGTCGTCGGAGACCTGGGCTGCGGTCTGCGAGCTGGGCAGCGGCACGAAGATCACCTGGCGATTATCCTGCTGACGCGACTCATAACCGGTTTGCAAACCCACAGCGCGGGCGCTCAGGGGTTGTGCGTGGTATCCCGCCGGCAATGAAGGTGCGGGCACCACGGCGGTGGTCGGCACATCTGCCTGGGGTGTTGCGGCTAGCGCTGCTGGCGCTTCCGGAGCAACACCGCCGAAGTTCTGGGCAAACAGCACCACACCACCAGCCACCGATGCAGCCACCGCAAAGCGGGCAACATTTTGCCACCATTGCACGGCTTTCTTTTCCGGGGTTGCCGGGGTAGTCGATGTGAGGGTGTGAGTTTCTTCCTGTTCCAGCGCAGCGCTGACACGGGCTGCAAAATCACCCACTTCAAGCATTGGCAGGTCACGATGGAGGGCAGCACGGGCGACTTGATAGCGGGACCAGGTCGCTTTTACCTCTGAATCAGCGTCGCTGGCTTTAAGAACACGCTGCAATTCCAATTCCGAGGCTTCATTATCCATCAGCGCGGAAAGGGACTCTGCCAATGGATGATGGGTATTTTGCTGTGTCATGCTGAGATTTACCTCTGTATAGACATCTCGTAGAAACCCGCTTGCCGATGATGCGGGGGCTCAATATGGTTCACTCGCGCTCACCCGTCAAACAGCAACGAGTTGTACTTGTTGCAAAAGACACGACAGTTTTACAAAGGTTCAGCGCCGTGCCAGTTTTCGTTAAGTTTAGTTAAAAAAATATGCATTAAATGTCGAAGCGAAGCGTTAAATGTTTCATTTGGTTACAGATTTTGCTCCGTTCTTGCGCATCGCCAGTTCACTTGCAAGGTTTCAGACTTCGCTTAATAAAGGGTGGATGCGCTTATCGATAGCTTCCCGTGCGCGGAAGATCCGCGAGCGTACCGTACCGACCGGGCAGTCCATGATCGCGGCGATATCCTCGTAGCTGAGCCCTTCCATCTCGCGTAAGGTCACCGCTGTACGCAGGTCTTCCGGAAGGTCGCGAATCGCCTGATCAATTACCGTCTGCAATTCCTCCGTCAGGAGGTTATGCTCCGGGGTATTCATTTCTTTTAGTGCATCGTTACCGTTATAGAATTCTGCCTCATCCACTTCGACATCGCTGGCTGGCGGACGGCGGTTGCGCGCGACCAGGTGATTCTTGGCGGTGTTGATCGCGATGCGATACATCCAGGTGTAAAAAGCGCTGTCCCCACGAAAGTTGGGCAGCGCCCGGTACGCCTTGATAAAGGCATCCTGGGCTACGTCATGAACCTCGGCATGATCGCGGATAAAGCGGCTGATGATCGCCAGGATTTTGTGTTGATACTTGATTACGAGCAAGTCAAAGGCACGTTTATCGCCTTTTTGAACGCGTTCAACCAGTTGTTGATCCGCATCTTGCGCTATTTGCGCTGTCATTCTGCTAAAACCCCCAAGCACTTCGGGACCACCGAAGTCAGATAAGACCCAGCCCTGCGGCTATGAATTGTTATGAATGCACAGCTTACCTGCAAAAGTTAATACTGCACAATCAATCACTTGCGAAGATGAAAGCCTTTAAATCGCAGACAGGGGCTCATTTCGAACTGGCAGATAGACTCACCCCCATCAGAAAAGTTCAGGCGCCACCTATCATACCGGGCTTTATCATCCTGTCAGTAAGCCAGCCCACACAAGCTTGCGTATATATGACCCGGCGTTAGACAGGACGCCGAAAATCCCTGTAGAGGACAACCGGTGCGGGCGTTAAACTGGGGCACCGGCTTGTATATACTGCACGGCCGCTGAAGACCCGGTATTGATAAAGCCGGTCTTGCAACGATTTCCTGATACGGACCGTATTGATGAACAAACACTACAACCACGATGTATTGGTCATAGGTTCCGGCGCTGCCGGGCTGACCCTGGCCCTCAACCTTGCCACCCATGCCAAGGTCGCGCTGCTCAGCAAGAGTGCGGCCAACGAAGGTTCTACCTGGTTTGCCCAGGGCGGTATTGCGGCGGTATTGGACGATCAGGATTCTATTGATGCCCATGTCGCTGACACCCTGGTGGCCGGGTCTGGCCTGTGCCATGAAGACGCGGTACGGTTTACGGTGGAACGCAGTAAAGGCGCCATCCAATGGTTGATTGACCAGGGCGTGAGTTTTACCAAGGAAAGCGGCAAGGAGGATTACCACCTTACCCAGGAAGGCGGGCACAGCCATCGCCGTATCATCCACAGTGCCGATGCGACCGGCCAGGCGGTACACAGCACATTGCTGGAACGCGCCCAGCAAAATAACCTGCATATTTTTGAACACCATGTGGCCATCAACCTCATTACCCAGGCGGATGCCGGCTCACGCAAATTGCGCTGCACCGGCGCTTATGCCCTGAGCCATGAAGACGACCACGTGCATGTATTCCAGGCCAAGGTGGTGGTGCTGGCCACGGGCGGTGCCAGCAAGGTGTACCTTTACACCAGCAACCCGGACAGCGCCAGTGGCGATGGTATCGCCATGGCCTGGCGCGCTGGCTGCCGTGTTGCCAACATGGAATTTAACCAGTTCCACCCCACCTGCCTGTATCACCCGAAAGCAAAAACCTTTTTGATTACCGAAGCCTTGCGCGGCGAAGGTGCCTATCTGCGTTTACCAAACGGCGAGCGCTTTATGCCGCGTTTTGACGAGCGAGCCGAGTTGGCTCCGCGGGATATAGTGGCGCGCGCTATCGATCATGAGATCAAACGCCTGGGTTGCGATTGTGTGTATCTGGATATCAGCCACAAGTCGCCGGAATTTATCAGCGAACATTTTCCCACGGTGAAAGCACGTTGCCTGGAGTTTGGTATCGACATCACCAAAGAGCCCATTCCCGTGGTGCCGGCCGCCCACTACACCTGTGGCGGCGTGGTGGTGGATAAAAATGGTCAAACCGATTTGCAAAATCTTTACGCCATCGGCGAAACCTCCTTTACCGGCTTGCATGGCGCCAACCGCATGGCGAGCAATTCGTTACTGGAATGCATTGTGTACGCGCAATCGGCGGCTGAACATATCCTCGCCAACCTGCCCGACATTCGCGAACCCGACCCGTCACCACAGTGGGACGAATCGCGCGTGACCAACTCCGATGAAGATGTGGTGATCTCGCATAACTGGGATGAATTGCGCCGGTTTATGTGGGACTACGTCGGCATCGTACGCACCCACAAACGGTTGGAGCGGGCGACCCATCGCATCAAGTTATTGCGCAAGGAAATTGCCGAGTATTACAGCAACTACAAAGTCAGCAGCGACCTGATTGAATTGCGTAACCTCGCCACGGTTGCGGAGCTGATTATTCGTTCTGCTATCGAACGCAAGGAAAGTCGCGGTTTACATTTTTCCCTCGATTACCCTAAAAAATCCGCTGTCGCCCGCGATACCATCCTGGTGCCGATGAATTTTGCCGGGCAGGATATCGTGGTCAGCAAGGATTGATCATGTCGGGCGGCCGGTGTGTGCACCTTTAACATTGATGCATGCACCGCCGCCGACTCGTTACAGATTCTCACAAGCAGGTACAATTTTTTACCACTCCTTTTTTTCACGCGCTGCATACTCTGTTCAATGAAAAATCATTCAATGGAGCCGCTTACATGCGTGTCACATTCTTCGTCCGTTCATTTGCTCTGGTGTGCCTCAGCCTGTTTTTCCTGGCGAGTTGCGGCAGCGATGACAAACCACCCAAAGCGGACTTCAGTATCGAACCGGATGGCCTCCAGGGGCGGATTGTCCTGCGCCTGTATGAACACGACGGGCAACTCTTTGCCGCGACAGATCGTGGGCTGTACAGCAAAGTCAAAGGCAGTGGCCGCTGGCAAGCGAAGGGGCTGGCCGACAGCGAAGTATTGGATATCGCGTTTCTGGATGATGAACATTTTCTGGCGTCGACATCGCGACTCGTTGATGAAATCGCGCAATATGGCCTGCAGGAAACCACGGACGGCGGTGCCACCTGGGCTGCGGTTACCCATAATTTCGGCGGCGAGGCTGATCCGGAAGCGATCCATGGCCTGCACTACGACGACGATAACAATGCGCTTTACGCAACCGGTATTGAAGTGTTGGCACGCTCTCTGGATGAGGGACGTAACTGGGAAATTTTGAGCGGCGAATGGCATGGATTCGGCCAACGCAAAACCATCGTGAAACGCAATCCGGCCACCAATGAAATCTGGTACGGCGGCCAAAATGCACTGGAGCAATTAGTGTTGCGGGTGTATTCGCTGGATACCGAAGAAGAACGCAGCTATTCCGACTTACTGCCCAACCCCAGCGTTATTTATGGCATACAGTTTGATGCAACCAATGATCAGCGTGTGTTGGCCAGCGGTGAAGGCGGTGTACTGGAAAGCACGGATAACGGTGAAACCTGGACCAATTTACTAGGCGATGTGGATTACCGTTTTTATTTTGATGTAGCGCTTGATCCGGATGATCCACAGACACTCTACACGGCCGGTTGGGATAAAAATTGGGACACACCGCAACCCCTGATTCTGGAGATTTCAAAAAATGGCGGTACCAACTGGTCAAAATATCTGTACCCCAGCCAATCGCTCTTTGGTGGTGTCCGGAGTTTGTTAGCAGTGAAAGAAGGCGAACGTACTGTTTTATATCTGGGGCTGTATCGCGGCGGTATTATGAAGGTCAGTTTTTTGTAAGTGTTTAACGCCGTGTGCGCAACCAGACGCGCAGACGGCGATGCATATCAGGCGATGTACTGTCGGGCAGGATAACGACATAAAGGCGTGCCCGGCTATGGGTATCGCGACAGGGCAACACCATTAACCAGGACAACACCACGGCGTCATCTGCGAGGACAATGGCACGTTGACTGTCGCCGTGGTCAAGCACCCACCCCTGCCCGGTTATGCGCAACACACAGGGCAAGCTGCGCCGATGGCGGTAACACGCACGCAGACTGATCGACAAACCCGCCATACCTGCCAACCATAAAAAACCCCAGGATGGCTGCACGGATACCAACGGCATCACCGCCATTGTCACACTGATCGCCAGCACTGCATGCACCAGACATTGGGCATACCACAGTTGACGGGAAGGCCGCAGAGGAACCGCCAACATCTCCGGCGCGGGCAATGTTGCCGGTTCATGAGGCGAGGGGTAATGAGAAGCGCGACGGGAAGTACAACCAGAGGACGGCGCGTCAGCTTTTTTTCTGAAGCCCGGTATTAGCGCGAACAATGTCAACAATCCTTTGTAGATTCGGGTCCTGGGGGTCTTCACGGTTAATAAACCAGGCGTACATGTCCTGGTCTTCAGATTCCAGCAATGTCCAATAACGTTCTTTATCGTCTTGCGGCAGGCCGGGATACACATTTTCCAGAAAGGGCAGCAGGATCAAATCCAGCTCCAACATGCCGCGCCGGCTTCCCCAAAATAAACGGTTTATCTCCACGATTGACTACCTGCTAACCTGATAAAACGGCCCCGCAGTATAACGCAATTCATTCCCGTCGCCAGCAAGGTTTAGGGGGTGGCGGCGACAACGGTACGGTTGCGCCCCTGCGCCTTGGCTTGATAAAGCGCCACATCCACCCGGCGGAACAGGTGGTGAAAGGCATCCTTACATTGATGCGACCCAACGCCTATACTGACCGTCACCACAAGCTGCGGAAAATCCTCAAACCGGGCACAGGCGATCTTGCTGCGTAATTTTTCCGCCGTAAGGTAGGCGTCCTCAGGCTGCGAGTTGGGAAGAATCACAATAAACTCCTCCCCACCCCAACGCGCCGCGCGATCTGTCTGGCGAATGTTGTCGGTTATCAATGCGGAAATTGCACGCAACACCTTGTCACCACCGTCGTGTCCGAGTGTGTCATTAATTTGCTTGAAGTGATCAATATCAATAATCAGTAGCGACACCTGCCGTTCAACACCCGCGCCAAAATGGTCTTCAATATAATCTGTAATTCCCTGGCGATTCAGCAGCCCGGTGAGATGATCCGTCATGGACAGTTGTTTGTATTTATCGCTTTGCTGGGCCAGTAAATTATTTTGACTGGCCAGTTTTGCCAGGCGCAAACGCTCTACCATGACGCTGCGACGCAAGGTGGCCAGCTTGATTGCGCCTGCGGCAATTATCACGAAGATCCAGAACACCAGGATACTGAAATACCAACGCTCCGCCGAAATCCAGAGCCCCACAAATTCCAGCCGATTCAATTTAAAATCATGCTGGCCTATGGGCGCCGGATAACTTAAATCGATCCCGAATGCGACAACATTGCGAAAATTTGGCTGGGAAAATTCACGCGGCACCTGATAAGACGTCACCCACCATTCACCGACTGAAAATTCCTTTAACTGGAGCGTCAAAGGGTCATTCACAAATTGGCTGGGAATATAAACATTATTAAATTTAGCTGTGTCGATGCGATTGATATCAGAAAACCCCGGCTCGTAATTGCGCATATAAAATCGCAATCGCTTATCGCTGCCGGTATAGTCAATATCTACATGAATCGTGTCGTAGCCGGACAGGTCGAGCCCCTCGGTGCCTTGGCCACCACCGATAATAATATGAAAGCCGCAGGTATAATCCTGCCCATCTGCTACAACAACGCAACGCCAGCGTAATTGTTCAGCATCCAGCCAATACGCCTGCGACTCCCCGCTGGGCGATTCACTCATGTATAAATACGCCGCAACCTCGGAAGACGGCGCCAGAATTAAATTCCTGGTGGGAAAAAAACGGTGCGCATACATGGCCACCAGGGTCAGCAAGCAGCACAACAACAACTTGTAATAACTGCTGCCACGAATTTTGGCGTAATGGCGGTATTCGGTGTTGCGCTTCATAACATCCCACTCATTATGTATTGCAGCCAAGCGTGGCGACGGCTGGCTCAGTCAGGTTATCTGTCAGTATAGTCAGGCAGGCCGGGAATGCTGAATAATTGCGTCGCACACCTTAATGAGCGCAGGCTCTGTTGCTAGCCCGCAGATAGATCTATCATGGCGTGCATCATTTGAAACAAATTACTTGTGGAGTTGGATCTTGACTGAACAACTGACAACCGCTGATCAATCCCTGCTCAAGTTGATTGATAGCCCCGATTTCAAAACGCAAACCTGTCTTGCGGATCTCGGCCATTACGCGTTGCTGGGCGTAGAGGGCCCGGATGCTGCGAAATTTTTACAGGGCCAGGTCACCTGCGATGTGCGGGAATTAGCCAATCACGTTACGCGCCTGGGTGCGCAGTGCAGTCTTAAAGGACGTATGTTGTTAAGCTTTCGCGCACTGCAACGGGATGAACAACGCATCCTGCTGCGCATGCACGGTGGTTTGATTGAGAAAGCCCTGGCAACATTTGGAAAATACATTGTGTTTTCCAAAGCCAAATTAGTTGATCACAGCGCACATTATCGTCGGGTTGGATTGCATGGGCCGGCAGCCGAATCGCTCCTGCGTACCACGCTTGGCCAGGTACCTGAACACATCGATGAGTGGGTTGCAGCAGGTGACCATCTCATCATCAAACTCGATCAACAGCGTTATGAGTGCTGGCTGGCCGGGGATGCGGAGCCGGTGCTTGCAGCCCTGTCCCAACACACACATCCCGCTGCGGAAAATTATTGGACGTTGCTGGATATTCGCGCGGGTATCGGTGAAGTGCGACCGGAAAGTGATGAGCTGTTTACCCCGCAATCACTTAATTACCAATTGGTCAACGCTGTAAATTTTCGCAAAGGTTGCTACACCGGCCAGGAGATCGTGGCACGCCTGCATTATCGCGGCACGCTGAAGCGGCACATGCAGCGTTTTACTTTTATCGCCGATGAAGCCGCACTGCCGCTGCCGGGCAGCACCGTCAATAACAGCCAGGGCAGCGCGATAGGCGAGATTGTCATGGCGGCCTACGCCAGTCCACAACGGGTTGAAGCACTGGTCAACATCATTGATGCACAACTCACCGATGCTTGGCTCGGGCACAAAAAACTCGAACACCTGCCGCTTCCCTATGCTATACCTAGTGAAGAAAATACCTGATGACTCTTTAGATGCCGCATGCGCGGCCGTTCCACCTTTCGACATGCAGGGCCACCGATGAGCTTAATCGTAGAAAAAGTCCGCCAGGAAATTATTACCGCTATCAAAAACGACCGTCTGGTATTACCGACCTTACCTGAAGTCGCACTGCGCGTCAGGGAGGTGGCTGACGACCCCAATGCCGACCTGGAAAAGCTTGCGCAGGTTATCGGCAACGATGCCGCGTTGAGTGCCCGCATTGTGCGGGTGGCCAACAGCCCCTTATTAAGAGCAAGCCGCCCCATTGAAGACCTGAAAGCGGCGGTTATGCGCCTGGGAATCGCGTACACCAGCAATATTGCCACGGGATTGGCGATGGAGCAGATGTTCCAGGCCACGTCTGACCTGGTTGATATGCGCATGCGCGATGTCTGGAGCCGTTCCAGTGAGATTGCGGGCATTTGCCATGTGCTGTGCAAACATTACACGCGCCTGCGGCCGGATCAGGCCACGCTGGCCGGCTTGATTCACAAGATCGGCGTGCTGCCCATCCTGACCTACGCCGAAGAAAATCCCGCGCTACTGAATGACAGCCTGACCCTCGATAAGGTGATCGACAACCTGCATGCGCCTATCGGCGACCTGATTCTGAAAACCTGGGGATTCCCGGAAGAATTGGCTCACATCCCGTCCCAGCATGTGGATTTCACCCGGCAAGCGGCCAAAGCCGATTATGCCGACATTGTTACCGTGGCCATGCTGCAGAGTTATGTGGGTACGGATTCACCGATGGGGCAAGTGGATTATCACCAGGTCACCGCCTTTGAACGCTTGGGTATGGACCCGGATATCCAGTTGGCAGAGTCGGAAGACCTGTCCGCCGAGATGGAAGCCGCAATGGCGCTATTGAATTAATTGGCATGCTACAAACGCCAGTCAATCGGCGCCTTGCCCTGTTGCTGCAGATAGTCGTTAGCTTTGGAAAAATGCCCGTTGCCGATAAAACCGCGATGGGCTGACAAAGGCGACGGATGCGGTGACTTGAGCACCAGATGTTTTTGGGTGTCGATAAACTGGCCTTTCTTCTGCGCGTAACTGCCCCACAGCATAAACACCACGCCCTCGCACTGCTCATTCACCACCTGAATGGCGCGGTCGGTAAACTGTTCCCAACCCTGCCCCTGATGCGATCCGGCGCGCGCGCGTTCTACGGTCAGGGTCGCGTTCAGTAATAGCACACCTCGCTCCGCCCACGCTTGCAAACAGCCGTGCCCCGGCGGTGCAATACCCAGATCGCGCGCGATTTCCTTAAAGATATTCTGCAACGAAGGCGGCACATCTACAC
>DATJLH010000205.1:0-13983 GCA_035490615.1 Cellvibrio sp. | reverse complement strand
GGCCAAAGGTGTATGTGGCCTGGTGGTAGAAAAATTTGATCCCGCCGTTGCACTGCCGCAATTGGTAGTCAGCAATACCATGCTGGCATTGGGACAAATTGCTGCAGCTAATCGTGCTGCATTTACCGGGCCGTTGGTTGCAATCACTGGCAGCAGCGGTAAAACCACGGTGAAAACCATGCTGACCAGCATCTTGCGCGAATGCGGAGAAGTATTGGCAACCCAGGGTAACCTGAACAATCACATTGGGGTGCCATTGACGTTATTGCAACTGGAACCAAAGCACGAGTACGCCGTTATCGAGATGGGTGCCAGTGGCCTCGGTGAGATCGCTTATTTATGTTCGCTAGCGTCACCGTCCATTGCCATGGTCAACAATGTTATGCCGGCCCACATTGCAGGCTTCGGCTCTATTGATAACGTGGCCATTGCCAAAGGCGAAATTTACCAGGGCTTGATTGCCAATGGTGCGGCGATTGTGAATCTGGATGATCGCTACGCCGCGCAATGGTTGGCACAACTGACTGATAAAAATACGATCAAGGTGTCGCTCCAGAGTGAATCTGCTGATTGCTTTGCCCGCGACATTCATATCACCGCCGACGGCGTGACCTTTACGCTAGTTATTCGGCAGGACGCCATGTCAGTGCAACTTAATTCCCTGGGCGAGCACAGCATCCGCAATGCCTTGATGGCTGCCGCCTGTGCCTGGGCGGCCGGTGCCAACATTCAACAAATTCGTAATGGCTTGCAAAAGTTCACCCCGGTCGTTGGCCGCATGACTCGCCAGGCTGGGCTCAAGGGCATGCAAGTCATTGATGACAGTTACAACGCAAATCCGGGTTCGGTGCGCGCAGCGATAGATGTACTGGCTGCGCAAGAGGGAACTCGTGTGCTGGTGTTAGGTGATATGGCGGAGCTGGGCGGTGACGCTGAGCAATTGCATGCCGATCTCGGTGCTTACGCGCGTGCGCGCGGCATCAATAAGTTGCTGACGGTGGGGGTGTTAAGCCGACGGGCCAGTGAGGCATTTGCCAGTGCCGGAGCGGCTGCGGATGCGCAACATTTTGAAGACCAACAAACGCTGATTTATGCCCTGGCTTCAATGGCAAACAAAAAAATGACTGTGCTGATCAAAGGCTCTCGCAGTGCCAAGACAGATTTAATCGTGCGCGCCTTGTGCGATTCATCAACTTCCACCGGAGAATCACACTGATGCTGTATTGGCTCGCAGAATACTTACAAGAATACGTGCGCAGTTTTGCAGTGTTTCAATACCTTACCCTGCGCGCGATCCTGGGCGTTTTGACCGCTTTGGGTATTTCGCTGTTACTCGGCCCCTGGGTAATTAAACGATTAAATGCCATGCGTATCGGACAAGCCGTGCGCACCGATGGTCCGCAGTCGCATTTAAGTAAGTCCGGCACCCCGACGATGGGCGGTGCTTTGATCCTGACGGCGATTTTTATCAGTGCGTTGCTGTGGTCGGATTTAAGTAATCGATATGTGTGGGTGGTCATCATCGTCACCGCTATCTTCGGTGCCGTGGGTTGGGTAGATGATTATCGCAAAGTCGCCAAACGTGACAGCCGTGGATTACCCGCGCGGTGGAAATATCTATGGCAATCCATCGCCGGTTTTGGTGCAGCAGTCTTTTTGTTCTACACCGCCACCAGTCCGGTTGAAACACAATTGTTTATTCCGTTCTTCAAGAACGTCGCCATTGATCTTGGGTTGTTTTACATCGTGTTGACCTACTTTGTGATTGTGGGCTCAAGCAATGCGGTGAACCTGACCGATGGCCTCGACGGTCTGGCTATCATGCCAACGGTTATGGTGGCAGCGGCGCTGGGCGTGATTGCGTATCTGGCGGGTAACATCAAATTTGCGCAATACCTGCAAATTGCCTATGTGGCCGGTGCGGGTGAATTGGTGGTGTTCTGTTGTGCATTGGTCGGCGCGGGTTTGGGATTTCTGTGGTTCAACACCTATCCCGCACAGGTATTTATGGGGGATGTGGGCGCACTGGCATTAGGCGCTGCGTTGGGTGTGATTGCGGTGGTCATTCGTCACGAGATTGTGCTGTTCATTATGGGCGGTATCTTCGTATTGGAAACCGTCTCGGTCATTTTGCAGGTGGCGTCATTCAAATTGACGGGCCGTCGCATCTTTCGTATGGCACCTATCCACCACCATTTTGAATTAAAAGGCTGGCCTGAGCCGCGCGTTATTGTTCGTTTCTGGATCATCACCGTGATCCTGGTGTTGATCGGTCTGGCGACCTTAAAACTGCGTTAATGAAAGTAGGCTTACAAGAGAATTCACTGTGACTCAAATGATTGCCACAAGCAAAGTCAAAGCCATCATCGGCACCGGCGTAACCGGACTGTCGGTGGCTCGCTTTTTGGCCAGGCAAGGGCAGGCATTTGTATTGTTGGATACGCGCGCGCAACCACCGAACCTGGCGCAGATTAAAAAAGAATTTCCGCAGGTTCTGGTTGAGACAGGTGAACTGAAAACCGAAACCTTACTGCTTGCGGATGAAATTATTGCCAGCCCTGGCGTTGCGGTGGCGACACCGGCGATTGCCGAAGCCAGGGCCGCAGGTATTCCGGTGGTGGGTGATATTGAATTGTTTGTGCGTTACGCGCGCGCACCCATTGTGGCGATTACCGGCTCCAATGCCAAAAGCACGGTGACTACCCTGGTCGGTGAAATGGCCGCTCAGTCCGGACTGAAGGTTGCTGTGGGCGGCAACCTGGGTACGCCAGCGCTGGATTTATTAAATGATGATATTGAGTTGTATGTAATGGAACTCTCCAGTTTTCAACTGGAAACCGTGACCAAACTCAATGCCAAAGTGGCCACAATTTTAAACATCAGTGCAGATCATCTGGACCGTTATCCCAACATGCAGGCCTACCATGCTGCGAAATTGCGCGTGTATTTTGGTGCGCAAAACATTGTGGTTAACCGCAACGATGTTTTGACTCATCCACCGCTGGCAAGCGGTGTAAAGCCGATCACCTTTGGTGGCGGTGCAGAGTTCAATAACTTCGGGATTATTCAGGAACAAGGCGAAGATTTCCTGGCATGGCAATTCCAGCCGTTGATGCCCACAAGTCAATTGAAAATCCGTGGCAAGCACAATGTGGATAACGCACTCGCCGCACTTGCACTGGGGCATGCAGCGGGTTTGCCGTTACCGGCCATGCTTGAAACATTGAAACATTTTTCCGGTTTGCCTCACCGGTGTGAGTGGGTTACCGCGATCAAGGGCGTGGAGTTTTTTAACGATTCCAAGGGCACTAATATCGGCGCAACGGTGGCCGCCATTAAAGGTCTCGCCCGTCCGCCAGCGAAACTGGTGTTGATTGCCGGTGGGGATGGTAAAGGCGCGGATTTTACCGAGCTGGCGCCGGCCATTGATGATCAGGTTCGTGCGGTTGTATTGATTGGTCGCGATGCGCCACAGATAGCCGCCGCCATTGAAGGAAAATGCAAGGTGACCTTTGCGACCAGCATGATGGATGCTGTGAGCAAAGCCTATGAGCAAGCACATGCGGGTGATGCTGTGTTGCTCTCACCTGCCTGTGCAAGCTTCGATATGTTTAAAAATTATGTGGATCGCGGCCAACAGTTCTGCGCAGCAGTGCGGGAGTTGACACCATGATGACCACCACCCGCACTGACCTGCCATTTAATCAGCGCGTTGACTGGACGCTGTTGAGTTTGTGGCTGGTGTTGATGTCCATCGGGCTGGTGATGGTTGCATCGGCTTCCGTGGCATTCGCGGCAGCCAATTATGGTGATGCCTGGTATTTCGCCAAACGTCACGGTGTGTATATGGTCATGGGTGCCACCCTTGCCATGGTGGTCGTGAGTATTCCCATGAGCGTCTGGCAGCGTTATGCCGGCTACTTTTTATTGTTCACGTTGCTACTGCTGGTGATTGTGTTGATTCCCGGTGTTGGTAAAAAAGTGAACGGCAGCCAACGTTGGTTAAGCCTGGGCATTATTTCTGTGCAGGTATCGGAGATCGCCAAATTCTGCGCCGTCGTTTTTTTTGCCAGCTTTTTTGCACGGCGCTACCACGAACTGCATTTTGGTTGGCAGGGTTTTTTAAAGCCATTGCTGGTGGTGGGATTGTTTGTCGTGCTGCTTTTGCTCGAACCGGATTTTGGTAGTTCGGTGGTGTTGAGTGCAACGGTGTTTGCCATGATGTTTATTGCCGGCGTACGTATGTGGCATTTTCTGTTGTTGATTGGTTTGGGGGTTGCAAGCCTGGGGGCCGTGGCCGTGTTCTCGCCTTACCGTATGCAACGGTTGATTACCTTTTTGGATCCGTGGGCAGACCAATTTAATACGGGATATCAGCTAACCCAGTCGTTGATTGGTTTTGGGCGCGGTGAATGGTTCGGTTTGGGATTGGGCAATAGTTTGCAGAAATTATTCTTCCTGCCGGAAGCGCATACCGATTTCATCTTTGCCATCATCGCCGAGGAATTCGGATTGGTGGGGGCAACGGTCATTATTGGATTGTTTGTGGCCTTGATCCTGAGGGTTTTCACCATTGCAAAAAATAACCTGGCCGTAGGTAAAGCTTTCGCTGCCTTTGCTGCTTTCGGCGTGGCGATTCTGTTTTCGTTCCAGGTATTTATCAATGTCGGTGTTGCCTCGGGTTTATTGCCGACCAAAGGATTAACCCTGCCATTTATCAGTTACGGCGGCAGTAGTTTGCTTGTCAGTTGCGTGTTGCTGGCATTTGTCATGCGCATTGAGTGGGAAGTGCGTGGCGTCAGCTCGATTTATATTCCGCCGGCACGCCCCCTGCGCGCTGCGGTTCGCCCACCACCGATAATGCCGGAGGCGGTATGACGAACGCGCAATCGCTTAAGGTAATGATTATGGCCGGCGGTACTGGCGGGCATGTTTTTCCCGCGCTGGCTGTTGCCGATGTATTGCGGCAAGCCGGAGCCCAGTTGATGTGGCTCGGTACAGGGCGCGGCATAGAAAACCGTTTGGTGCCGGCGGCAAATATTCCGCTGCATTTGATTCGTGTAGAAGGTGTGCGCGGGCGTGGATTTTCCGGATTAATCAAGGCGCCGTTTTTGGTGGGTTATGCCATTGCTCAAGCCATCGGTATCTTGCGGCGTGAACAACCTGATGTGGTGGTGGGCTTCGGTGGTTTTGCATCGGGACCGGGTGGTGTTGCTGCGCGTGTATTAGGAAAACCGCTGGTTATCCACGAGCAGAATGCCATTGCCGGTACCACCAATCGTTTGCTTGCACGTATTGCAACGCGTGTGCTGTCTGCTTTTAATGGCGCGTTTGCACAGGCGCAAGTGGTCGGTAATCCAGTGCGCACCGCGATTGCCGTGCTACCGGCACCGGCAGTCCGCTATGGCGAACGTCGTGCACAGAAAGCAAAGCTGCATGTGTTGGTGTTGGGGGGCAGTCTGGGTGCGAAAGCCATCAATGAATTGGTGCCGGAAGCGCTGGCGCAATTACCGGCGGAGTCTCGCCCGGATGTGTGGCATCAAGCTGGAAAAGATCATGCGCAAATTACGGCGGCGCTGTACGAACAACAGAGCGTTACCGCAAGGGTAGATGCTTTTATTGATGATATGGCCGCTGCTTATGGTTGGGCGGATGTGATCGTTTGTCGTGCGGGCGCGTTAACAGTGTCTGAACTGATGGCGGCGGGTGTTGCAGCTATTTTAATTCCCTTGCCATCAGCGATTGATGATCACCAAACCCAGAACGCGGTGATTTTGAGTCGTGCGGGTGCAGGCACATCGGTGGCCCAGCGCGAATTGACGCCAGCGAAATTGGCCGCGCTCTTGATGATGCACATCAATGAACCGGAACAAAGTATGAACATGGCTGAGAAAGCGCGCCTGCTTGCGTTGCCCAATGCAGCAGAGACAGTAGCGAATATATGTGTGGAGGTGGCGCGTGGATAAAGCCATAGAACATTATGAAGTGCCCGAGATGCGTCGTATCCGTCGCATCCATTTTATCGGTATTGGCGGCGCGGGTATGAGCGGTATTGCCGAAGTTCTGTTGAACCAGGGCTATGAAATTTCCGGCTCGGATATCAAAGAATCCAGCGTGACGCAACGGCTGGTCAACAAAGGTGCGCAGGTGTTTATCGGCCACAGTGCGAGCAATATTGCCGGCGCTGATGTGGTGGTGAATTCAAGTGCAGTGGCAGCCAATAATCCTGAAATGATTGGCGCACGTGAATTGCGTATTCCTATCGTCCGTCGCGCCGAGATGCTCGGTGAATTAATGCGCTATCGCCACGGTATTGCAGTGGCGGGCACGCACGGTAAAACCACGACCACCAGTTTGATGGCCTCGATTTTGGCCGCTGCGAAGCAGGACCCGACATTTATTATCGGCGGTTTGGTAAACAGTACCGGCACTAACGCGCAGTTGGGTGGCAGCCGATATCTGGTCGCGGAAGCCGATGAAAGCGATGCGTCGTTTTTGCATCTGCAACCTATGGTTGCCATCGTGACCAATATCGATGCAGATCATATGGATACCTACGGCGGAGATTTTTCAAAGCTGAAGAAAACCTTCGTAGAATTTTTACATAACTTGCCGTTCTACGGTCTGGCCGTGTTGTGTGGTGAAGATCCGGTGATTCGCGACATCATTCCGGAAATCGCCCGCCCGATCCTGACATATGGTTTTGATGAACATTGTGATTTCCGGGCGATCAACATTCAGCAAAACAAGATGCAGTCCGAATTTGATGTGCTGCGTCCCGGCCATGAACAACCTTTGCATATTCGCTTGAACATTCCTGGCATTCACAATGTGTTGAATGCGACAGCGGTCATCGCTGTCGCTACCGATGAAGGCATCAGTGATGAAGCCATTCAGCAGGGATTGGAAAATTTCCAGGGTGTCGGCCGCCGCTTTCAGGTTTATGGCAATTTCCCCATTGGCAATGGTGATGCCATGCTGGTGGACGACTATGGCCACCATCCGCGCGAAGTGGCCGCGATTATAAAAGCCGTGCGTGACGGTTGGCCCGACCGGCGATTGGTTATGGTGTATCAACCACACCGTTACACGCGCACAAGAGATTTGTACGAAGACTTTGTTGAGGTGTTATCCACGGTGGATGCCCTGGTCATGCTCGAAGTTTACAGCGCGGGTGAAGAACCGATTCCCGGCGCGGATAGCCGTCACCTGTGCCGCAGTATTCGGGCGCGCGGCGTCATCGAACCTATCTTTGTTGAAACCGTTGAAGGTGTTCCGGCCATCATCAAAGACCTGGTTAAAGCGGGCGATATCGTGATTACCCAAGGTGCTGGCAATGTGGGTGTATTGTCCCCCGAATTGGCCAAGCGCAACTTGCAGTAGAGGTTAACAAAAATGCAACCCATACATTTGCCGATTGATGAAGCATTAAAAAGCCGATTAGGTCGTGTAGGCGTTTTATTCGGTGGTCAATCAGCAGAACGCGACATTTCTTTACAAAGCGGCACGGCTGTTATCAATGCATTGAAAGAGGCGGGTATTGATCCGGTGGTGATTGATGTCGGCGAAAATGCAATCGGTGATATTCAGGCAGCAAAGCTGGATCGCGCGTTTATTGCCTTACATGGTCCCGGCGGTGAGGATGGAAGGATTCAGGCGGTATTGGAATATTTAAACATTCCTTATACCGGCAGCGACGTGCAGTCATCTGCGCTGGCCATGGATAAATTACGGAGCAAACAATTGTGGCGCGGCGTTGGTTTGCCCACACCGGACTTTACCGTGCTGCAGGCGGATGCCAACTGGACTGCCATATTGGAAAACCTGGGTGGCGAAGTCATGGTCAAACCCGCCCACGAAGGGTCGAGCATTGGCATGTCGCGGGTGCAATCAGCGGCAGAGTTGCAAGCAGCCTACGCTAACGCTGCGCAATATGACGGCAGCGTATTGGTTGAGCGATTGATTGTCGGCGGTGAATACACCGTGGCAATTCTGGATGGTAAAGCCTTGCCACCGATCAAACTGGAAACTGATCACCGCTTTTATGATTTTGATGCGAAATACCTTGCAGAAGATACACGCTACCTTTGTCCCTGTGGGCTGAATGAAACCAAAGAAAAAGAGCTGCGTGAGTTAGCCTTGAATGCCTTCAATGCACTCGGTTGCCGCGGGTGGGGACGGGTAGATGTTATGGCTGATGCTGCGCTGAATTTTTATTTGCTGGAAGTGAACACCGTACCCGGCATGACCAGTCACAGCCTGGTGCCCATGGCTGCAAAGGCAGAAGGTTTATCTTTTGCACAATTGGTCATGGCTGTATTGCTGGCCAGCTTGTAACTCCGTATGAACGACAGCAATGTCAGCGGCAGGCGGCGCAGTAAACGGGCAGAGGGAATAAATACCAAGGTTCCCAGTTACGGCGGCACACGCCTGGGGGACACGAATGAAAGCCATGCGGGACGCTGGTTGCGACGTTTGTTGGGGCTGTTGTTGATACTCGGTGCGCTGGCGTTAGCGCTCTACTTTGTCGCTGAGCCCGTTGCCGAGCTGATTGATCGGCCCTTGGCGAGCGTGATGGTGGAAGGTGATTTCCGTTACATCAGCAAAGAGCGGGCGATGGAATTAATCAGCGCCGAGATCAATGAAGATTTCTTACAGCTGGATTTGATGCGCATGAAGACGGCGCTGGAAAGTGAGCCCTGGATTGAACATGCCGCACTGGCGCGGCGTTGGCCCGATGCGTTGGAAGTGCGCATCACCGAACAACAGCCGATTGCGCGCTGGGGAACAGAAGGTTTTCTGAATCAGCGTGGCGAATTGGTTCGGGTTGGCAATATTGATGCTTTGGAAGACTTACCCCTGTTGCAAGGTAATGCTGCCGATGCTGGCAAGATTATGCAGCAATACCAGGACCTGTCGCAGTTGTTGCGTTCGCGCGGGCTGGAAGTGATTGAACTGAAATGCGACAACAAAAAATCCTGGCGCTTGATGTTGAAAGGTGATGTGGAAGTGGCCATTGGCCGGGATCAGGTAATGGAAAAGATGCGTCGTTTTATAACGGTCTACGATCAGCATCTGAGCGAAGTCTGGCAGGACGTTACCGCCATTGATGTGCGTTATACAAACGGTGTTGCGGTGCAATGGTCAGCGGATTCAGAAGCAAAAAAAAATTACATTAAATCGATGTGATCATTCAAAGGTTGGAATGATTTAAAAAGAGGTTACGCCAATGGCAAATGCTGGTGACAACAAAATGATTGTTGGCCTGGATATAGGTACATCCAAGGTGGTGGCGCTTGTGGGAGCCATCACGCCCGAAGGACGCCTGGAAATTGTCGGGATCGGATCACATCGCTCCAGCGGTTTAAAAAAGGGCGTAGTGGTAAATATTGAATCCACAGTGCTGTCCATCCAGCGCGCCATTGAAGAAGCCGAGCTGATGGCCGGTTGCCAGATTCACTCGGTATATGCAGGTATAGCGGGTAGCCATATCCGCAGCCTGAATTCCCACGGCATCGTGGCAATCAAGGATCGCGAAGTGTTTCCGCAGGATCTGGATCGTGTGATTGATGCTGCCCAGGCGGTCGCCATTCCGGCGGACCAGAAAATTCTGCACATCCTGCCGCAGGAATTTTTAATCGACGATCAGGATGGCGTGAAAGAGCCACTGGGTATGTCTGGCGTGCGCCTGGAAGCGAAAGTACACCTGGTTACCTGTGCTGTAAACGCCGCGCAGAATATTGAAAAGTGTATTCGTCGCTGCGGCTTGGAAGTCGAAGATATTATTCTGGAGCAATTGGCTTCCAGTTATGCCGTACTGACAGACGATGAAAAAGAATTGGGTGTTTGTGTGGTGGATATTGGTGGCGGTACTACTGACATTGCCATCTTTAAAGATGGTGCAATTCGTCATACGGGCGTGATTCCTATTGCCGGCGATCAGGTAACTAATGATATCGCTATGGCGCTGCGCACACCGACGCCCAATGCAGAAGAAATTAAAATTAAATATGCCTGCGCGCTGGCAAAGTTAACCAGCCCGGATGAAACGATCAAAGTGCCCAGTGTGGGTGATCGTCAACCGCGCGATCTGTCTCGTCAGGCGTTGGCCGAGGTTGTGGAGCCGCGTTACGACGAATTGTTTACGCTGGTGCAATCAGAGTTGCGGCGCAGCGGTTATGAAGACTTGATTGCCGCCGGCATTGTGTTGACCGGTGGAACATCAAAGATGGAAGGCGTTATCGAGTTGGCGGAAGAAATTTTTCACATGCCGGTTCGCATTGGCGCACCACATGCCATTCGCGGTTTGACTGACATCGTGAATAACCCGATTTATTCCACCGGTGTCGGTTTGTTGATGTATGCAATGAAGCAACAACAGGAGGGCAGGGGAGCTGCGCATCATTCGAGGGAACAGCAGGGTTCGATATTCAATCGGCTCAAGAAATTATTTCAAAGCAATTTTTAAACGTATTCACAGTTTATTTTTTAACAGACACGTTCAAGGGAAAAAAGGGGTATTACTATGTTTGAATTAGTCGATAGCATTCAACAAAGTGCAGTTATCAAAGTTATCGGTGTTGGTGGCGGTGGCGGTAATGCCGTCAAGCACATGATTGCCAACAACGTCGATGGTGTGGAATTTATTTGCGCCAACACCGACGCGCAAGCGCTAAAAGATATTGATGCGCGCACGGTGTTGCAATTGGGTAAC
The DNA here is from genome assembly GCA_035490615.1 of Cellvibrio sp. Taxonomy (GTDB): domain Bacteria; phylum Pseudomonadota; class Gammaproteobacteria; order Pseudomonadales; family Cellvibrionaceae; genus Cellvibrio. The sequence continues at coordinate 3,269 of DATJLH010000205.1, read as the reverse complement.
TCCATGACCAAAGGGTTGGGTGCCGGTGCCAACCCGGAAGTCGGCCGTCAGGCGGCACTGGAAGATCGTGAGCGCATTGCCGAAGTGCTGCGCGGTGCGGACATGGTCTTTATCGCTGCCGGTATGGGTGGTGGTACCGGTACCGGCGGTGCACCGGTAGTGGCCGAAGTTGCCCGTGACCTGGGAATTCTCACGGTTGCTGTGGTTACCAAACCGTTTCCTTTTGAAGGTCGCAAACGTATGGCAATTGCAGAAGCGGGTATCCGTGAGCTGCAAGACCGCGTGGATTCATTGATTACTATCCCCAACGAAAAATTGTTGGCGGTACTGGGTAAATCCACCAGCCTGCTCGATGCGTTTAAAGCGGCTAACAATGTATTGCTCGGCGCTGTACAAGGTATCGCTGACCTGATTATTCGTCCCGGTATGATCAACGTCGACTTTGCAGACGTTCGTACGGTGATGTCCGAGATGGGCATGGCGATGATGGGTACTGGCCGTGCAACTGGCGAAAATCGTGCGCGTGAAGCAGCCGAAGCAGCCATTCGCAGTCCACTGCTGGAAGACGTCAATCTGCAAGGTGCGCGCGGCATCCTGGTGAACATCACGGCAGGTATCGATTTATCCCTCGGCGAATACTCTGAAGTGGGTAACACCATTGAGGAATTTGCATCGGCTGATGCAACCGTCGTGGTGGGTACTGTTATTGATCCGGAGATGAGCAACGAACTTCGCGTTACTGTTGTGGCGACTGGTTTGGGTGCTACCGCCGCGGCCGCCGCTAAAGAAAGCAAGCCGGCGCCGACGAAGGTCATCGTGGATAATACCCGCCGCTCCAATGGTCAAATTGATTACAGTGCCCTGGATCGTCCGGCTCACTTGCGTGCCAACAGCCATACCTCTGCGGCCGTTGCGCCGATGGCGGAAAAGGATCTTGAATATCTTGATATTCCGGCGTTCCTGCGTCGTCAGGCAGATTGATCAGGTAATCATGAGAGTCGTGCGCCGCTTGGCGGCCAATTAGGAAATGACTTGAAAATTGCCGGCACCGACACCACAACTCGTCAATGAACGTGTCCGGGTTGGTGGTGGGGTATGCGCGAACAGGCGTAGCGCAATGCTGTCTTTCAACAGGCTTCAGCGGACAAGGAGGCGACGTCTGCTGAAGATTGATTTTTCCTATAAGCCGCTTAGCTGGCGACTGCTGGCATATATTGGTAACATGACTTGCTTTTTTGAACGGGATTACTTTTGGTTAGACTGCGGGACATCAATAAGGATATGCGGGTATGGCAGCAAAAAATACACGCTGCGTACACGCCAAAGTCACCTTGGGTACACTTGCTAATCTAGCTAACAGGTAGGGCTAATACAAAGCAATGATCAGACAACGAACACTTAAGAATGCCATTCGCGCGACCGGCGTTGGTTTACACACTGGTCAAAAAATCTATTTGACCCTTCTGCCCGCTCCCGTGGATGCCGGCATTCTATTTCGCCGCGTGGACCTCGATCCCGTAGTGGAAATTGAAGCTAAAGCAGAAAATGTCGGCGATACAACCTTATCGACGACCCTGATGAATGGCGATGTTCGGGTGTCGACCGTTGAGCATTTGCTCTCTGCTATGGCCGGTTTGGGAATAGATAACGCTATCGTCGAAGTCAGTGCACCCGAAGTACCTATTATGGATGGCAGTGCCGGACCCTTTGTGTTTCTGATCCAATCTGCCGGTATTCAGGAGCAGCCTGCACCGAAGAAGTTTATCCGCATCAAGAAGCCTGTAACCGTGCAAGATGGCGATAAAATTGCCAGTTTTTTGCCATTCGAAGGCTTTAAAGTCTCCTTCTCTATTGATTTTGATCACCCGGTTTTTCAAGGCCGTACGCTGGAAACCTCGGTGGATTTTTCGAGCACATCATTCGTAAAAGAAGTCAGTCGCGCCCGTACCTTCGGGTTTATGCACGAGATTGAATACCTGCGCTCAAAAGGCCTGGCCAAGGGCGGCAGTATCGATAACGCTATCGTGGTGGATGATTACCGCATCCTGAATGAAGACGGTCTGCGATATGAAGATGAATTTGTAAAACATAAAGTCCTGGACGCGATCGGCGACTTGTATCTATTGGGAAATAGCCTGATCGGTGAATTCAAAGCCCATAAGTCGGGTCATGGTCTCAATAACAGATCCCTGCGCCAATTAATTGCCCAGAAGGACGCCTGGGAAGTTGTCACCTTCGAAGATGAGGACGCCGCGCCCATCTCTTACATGAAGCCACTATTGGCCATCTAAGCGTTGTCTGCTCTTAATTTCAACGACATAGATCCTCAATGTCGTTGAAATTTTCTATTGATCATTGCCTTTCTTCTGTGCCATATTTCGACCTCCCGCCAAGAATGGCGGATAATTTTTCGGAAAGTGGTGCTAATTTTGCTTATAAATCCGTGTTATCACGGACGACAAAGTGATTGTTTATAATAAAAAAGTTCTGTTTTTAGTTCTTTAAATTATAAAAGATCGTTAACAAGGCAATATTGGTCTAAACAAGAATCTTAAAATGCCTACTATTACTAATAATTAGTCCGGGCAAATCAGATAACATCCGCTGCATGAAAATTATTATTCTCAACAAGCATCACGGCCAATCGCGAAGCATCTCCATTGCAGGATGGACGCGTGCATTTCTGTCCGTCTGTTTGTTGGGTATGCCCGGTGCGCTTTGCGCCATTGGCTACAACTGGCTGGAAGCGCAAGATAACGGTGATTTTTTCAACACCGAGTCACGTCAGGCGCTTGAAAACGAGCTGATTGCTCAAAAAGAACACCTTGAAAAGACTCGCCTGGAAGCCGAAGCCCAACTGTCGGCACTGACGATGAAGATCGCTGAAATGCAGGCGCGCCTGGTTCGGTTGGATGCCTTGGGCGAGCGACTGACGACGGTAGCGAAACTTGAGGAAGGTGAGTTTGACTTCAGCCAACCTCCCGCCATCGGTGGCCCGGAAACCGCAGCAGTCAATCAGGCCCAATCCACACCTGAGTTGATTCGTATCATTGATCAACTCTCCAATCAAATTGAAAACCGCGAACAACAACTGGAAACGCTTGATGCGCTACTGGCCAAGCGCAAGATTCAGGAAGACATCTTTATTGCCGGACGTCCGGTACAAAAAGGGTGGATGGCGTCCCGCTTTGGGCGCAGGACAGACCCCTTTACCGGTAACGTAGCCTTCCATGCCGGTGTCGATTTTGCGGCCCGCGAAGGAACAGATG
>DATJLH010000204.1:0-4399 GCA_035490615.1 Cellvibrio sp. | reverse complement strand
AATGCCATGGTCACCGCTGTCATCCTCGTTCCGGTGTTGTGGGGGCTGGCGTCTTATTGGGTGTGTGCAGATACCAACAGGTATCGTCCCGTGCTCTGGCTTGCACTCGCCAGTGGCCTTAGCGCTTTATTTATTTACGTGTAATCACTATGAAACAAATTCTCTCTCCCGGTTTGGTTAAAAAATCCCTCGCCAGTCATTCGTGGATTGGTTTGCTGGTCGGTGCCTTGATGTATCTCGTCTGTTTATCAGGAGCCATCGTAGTTTTTTATCAGGAGTTCGAACGTTGGGAGCAGCCGACGGTTCACGAATCCCTGGAATACGATACGCAAGCTATACAGCAGGCCTACAACACACTGGCCGCGCAGGAAGCAGAACATCACGCTGAAGAACAGCACGCGGAAGATGAGCACGAACATAAACACATGTACGTTACCCTGCCCACCGAAAGTGTACCGCGTACGGTTGTGTCATCGGATACCGGTGGCTGGTTTGTCAATTCGGATGGCAGTCTGGGTGAGAAAGTCCAACACGATTGGACGCATATGTTGATTCACTTGCATTTATATCTGCACCTGCCCGGTAGCTTCGGGATGATCGTGGTAAGCATCTTGGGGGCAATGCTGTGCGGTTTAATCATCTCCGGTTTTCTTGCGCATCCCGGTATTTTTAAAGATGCATTTAACCTGCGTTTAAAAGGCGCGCGCCGTTTGGAGCAGGTCGACATCCATAATCGCTTGAGTGTGTGGGGCGCTCCGTTTCATTTAATGATTGCTATCACCGGTGCTTTTTTTGGTCTGGCAGCCATCGTGAGCCTGGTACTGGCCGCTGCGTTTTTTGAGGGTGATACGGAAGCGGTTATTCCCGCTGTGTATGGTGCAGAGCCTGAACTCGATCAACCAATAGGTCATCCGGCGATTGGCAAAGCGTTGGAACAGATGGACACCATTGCACCGGGCACCACACCTTTTTACGTCACTGTGGAAGAGGCAGGAACACCAGGCCAATATATGATTGTCGGCACCGAGCATCCGGGTCGATTAATTTATGCAGAGCAATACCGTTTTGATTCCGCCGGTAATTACCTGGATAAAGTTGGATTCTCTGACGGCGAAGCAGGGCGGCAAATTATCTTCTCGGTGTACCGGATTCATTTTGGCCATTTCGGCGGTTTTGCCGTAAAAATTCTCTACGCTATCTTTGGCCTGGCACTCACGATTGTTTCGGTAACCGGAATTAATATCTGGTTAGTCAAACGAAAAACCCGCGACTACCTTAACAATGTCTGGACCGGTTTGGTCTGGGGTACACCCGCTGCGCTGGTGTTGACCGGTATTACCCAGGTGATCATCGGTATTCCGTCAACAGGGATATTGTGGGTCAGCGTGGTTGCGGCTATTGCGCTGGCGCAATATCTGGATGATGACAATAAAAGCAAAGCTTTGCTGCAAATGGCCAGCGCACTGTTATTAACCACACTGGTGACATTGCATATGATTAAATTTGGCTGGGCAGTAGCGCCAGTGGCGATGGGTTTAAACCTTACGCTACTTATTATTGCAGTGATATTTTTGCTGATGGGGTTGCGGCAGATACGTAAGCCGCTATTGGGTGAAGCCTTGGCCTAAAAAGCCGGAGCCTGGCTCCGGTTTTTGCGATCTCCACTTCTATAATAAAAGTCCCTTCTTTTCCAATTTATATAAAAATGCCTGGGTTTTTACAGGCTTACTCATTGCGATCCGCAATAACCCGCAAAACATCGTCACATTTATAATATATTACTACAGAATAACGATATTTTCTTGATAGCATTCTCCTCCGGGTTCAATGGCAGCAAACCCTTGCGTTAAGCATTTGATGGCTTCTCAAGTCAGGCTGTATCAAATATTTCCGCACATTATAAAAATCAAACCATGGAGAATGTGTATGTCAATTAAAACGCTTTGCAATAAAGCCCTGTTGTTCGCTGCGCTGGCCATCCTGGCCTCCCCATCTTTCGCGCAGATTGCCAACGGGCGCTACGTCATCATCAATCAGCTGAGTGGTAAAGCAATGGACGTGAGTAACCGGAGCCAGGATGACGGCGCCAACATTATTCAGTGGACTTACGGTGGTGGAACCAATCAGCAGTGGGACGTTACCAACCTGGGTAACGGTTATTATTCAATTCGTGCTGCGCACAGTGGTAAGTCTGTCGATGTGTATGAATGGAATAGCAATGATGGCGCCGACGCGCGTCAGTGGACCTGGTTGAATGGCCACAACCAGCATTGGGCCATCGACAATGTGGGTAACAATACCTTTGCGATCACGTCGCGTTTTTCTGCCAAGGCGCTGGAGGTATTTGAATTTAATACGGCCGATGGTGGCGATATCCGCCTCTGGACGTATTGGGGTGGCGCCAGCCAGTTATGGCGTTTCGATCCGGTATCTACCAATGGTGGTAATAACGGCAGTATCACGGGTGCAACCTGTAACTCCACTGGCAGCACGTCGGTGTCTTCCACGATCCGTGTAACCAGTGGCACTTACGATGGTGGCTGCCGGACGTTCAACCCCACATCTGCCCTGGGTGATGGTGGTCAAAGCGAAAGCCAGCAACCCGCGTTCCGCGTTGAGAACGGCGCGACCTTGCGCAATGTCATTATTGGCAACAACGGTGTCGATGGTATTCACGTTTATAACGGCGGCACCCTGGAAAATATTCGCTGGACCAACGTCGGTGAGGATGCGATGACCATCAAATCGTCCGGCACGGTGAACCTGCGCAATATCTCTGGTTACAACGGGGAAGATAAATTTATTCAAGTAAATGCAGCATCGACCTTGAATGTCTCCAATTGCGTTGTCGATAACATGGGTAAATTTTTGCGGCAGAATGGCGGGACCACATTCAGGGCGGTGGTGAGTGTAGACCGTTGTCAGATTTCCAATATGGGTGAAGGTATCTTCCGTAGCGACAGCCCAAACAGTGAGGCGCGGATCACCAACAGCCGTTTGAGAAATGCCGGATCTATATGTATTGGAAACTGGGCCAGCTGTACATCCTCAGGTATTACGAATTACTAAAACGAAATAATCGACCGGCTGCCATTGGCCCTGAAGTGTGCAATAAAAAACCCCGACTGTTGGTCGGGGGTTTTTATTGCACAGATTTTATGGATTTCAGCTTATTATTTTTCCACAAACGCCCGCTCAATGACGTAGTCGCCAGCTTCACCAATACGTGGAGAAATAGCAAAGCCGCGCGCGTCCAACAGCGCGCAGGTGTCGGTTAGCATGGCCGGGCTACCGCACAACATGGCGCGATCCGTTTCCGGGTTGAGTGGCGGTAATCCGATATCGTCAAATAATTTTCCGCTGTTAATCAAATCGGTTAAACGCCCCTGATTGCGAAAGGGCTCGCGGGTAACGGTGGGGTAGTAGATTAATTTCTCGCGCACATCCTCGCCGAGGTATTCATGCTCGGGCAGTTCTTTGGTGATGAAATCTGCATAAGCCAGTTCACTGACCGTACGCACGCCGTGCACCAGGATAATTTTTTCGTATTGCGCATAGGCTTCCGGGTCGCGAATCAAACTTAAAAAAGGTGCGAGCCCGGTGCCGGTGCTTAAGAAATATAAATGCTTGCCGGGTTTTAAATCTGTTAACAACAATGAGCCGGTGGGTTTGCGGCCGACCAATAGTTCATCACCTACCTTCAGGTGTTGCAGGCGTGAAGTCAGCGGACCGTTGGGAACCTTGATGCTAAAAAATTCCAGGTGTTCGTCGTAGGTGGCGCTGGCAATACTGTAGGCGCGCAGGAGTGGGCGCCCGTCTACCTGCAAACCGATCATCACAAATTGGCCGCTTTCAAAACGCAGTGAGTCGCTGCGTGTGGTGGTGAAACTGAACAGTGATTCGTTCCAGTGGTGAACGCTTAAAACTTTTTCCGGTTCAACGGCTGCCATTGTGTGGGTGGTCCTTTGGGTCTATGGTGTGAATGAGTTGGTGTCGGATTACGCCTCTGGCTAATCCGACCTACGGGTATTAGTGCGTTAGAGATCTTTCCAGTTCGGTGACGGAGTCGAACAGGTCGGCTACCAAACCGTAATCGGCCCATTGAAAAATCTGTGCATCCGGATCGTGGTTGATGGCCACAATCACGCGGCTGTCTTTAATGCCGGCGATATGTTGAGTTGCGCCGGATACACCGACGGCAATATACAAATCCGGTGCCACAACGGTTCCCGTTTGGCCGACCTGGTATTCATTGGGTGCAATACCGGCGTCGACGGCGGCGCGGGTTGCGCCAATGGCAGCGTTCAGTTTGGTGGCCAGGGGCGTTAACAATTGCTGGAATTTTTCCGCGCTGCCCAATGAGCGCCCACCGCTGACAACAACGCGTGCTGTACTCAAT
>DATJLH010000203.1:0-7570 GCA_035490615.1 Cellvibrio sp. | reverse complement strand
TGGGCGCGGCTGAGCATTTCGCGCAAAAAGCCCCGGTCGCGAATCATATACAGCTGAAACCAGATGGGATTGGTCACAGCGTTACAGACTTCATCCAGCGAACAGGCCGAGACGGTGGATAAACAAAAAGGCACCCCCGCTGCTTCTGCGGCGCGTGCTGCCTGCACCTCGCCGCGCCGGGCGTTGAGCCCGGCAATGCCCACGGGTGCCAGGACCAGTGGCATCGCCAGGGACTGCCCAAATAGAGAGGTTTGCGTCGACACGTCCGACACATCGCGCAGTACCCGCTGGCGCAATGAGATCTGCTGCAGGTCCTCCTGGTTGTTGCGCAGGGTGGTCTCGCTGAAGGCACCGCCATCAATGTATTCAAACAGGAAGCGGGGCAGGCGTTTGCGTGCCAGGCGGCGGAAATCATCGGTATTAGCGAGAATCATACTAGCCTCGGTGGGATGCTCGATGTTATGGTTTTATAGACTTTATGTTATCATGTTTTACTTATAAATAACGTTTTACATATAAATTACGTTTGTGCTACAAAGCAAAGAGAGAAACGAGAAAGCCTGTTGATGAGCGGTTCGGACAAACGGGCACCGTAACAATAAATATAAAAGTGCGGTTGGAGGACCAATGGATAATAAAGAAAAGTTACCGCTTGTTCTGCCCCTGCTATTGATCATTAGCCTGTTTTTTTTGTGGGGCATGGCGAATCACCTGAATGATATTTTAATTACGCAGTTCAAGAAGGCATTTACGCTCTCCGATTTCGCCTCCAGCTTTGTGCAGATGGCGTTTTATTTCGGCTACTTTGTCTTTGCCATTCCTGCCGCACTGTTCATGAAATATTACGGCTATAAATCCGGCGTGATCCTGGGTTTACTGTTGTACGGTGCCGGTGCCTTTTTGTTTTATCCCGCCGCGCAATTACACGAATATCAGGTTTTTTTAATCGCCCTGTTTATCATTGCCAGCGGCCTTGCCTTCCTGGAAACATCCGCTAATCCATTAATTGTCGCCATGGGCGATCCAGAGACCGCGGAACGTCGGCTTAACTTTGCCCAATCGTTTAATCCCCTCGGTGCGCTAACCGGCATCCTCATCGGGCGTGAATTTATTCTGTCTGGCATTGAACATTCACCGGAAGAACTGGCGGCACTGGCACCTGCGGAATTGGCACAGCTGTATGAGATGGAAGTACAAGCGGTGCAAGGGCCGTACATTGCACTGGGTATCTTTGTATTGTGTTGGGCCTTGTTGGTATTTGCCACGCGTTTTCCGGCGGTTGCCCGACAACCGGCGGCGGAAGACAGCACCGGCGGTTGGCAGGATTTTAAAAAACTCTTGCATCACAAGCTGTTTATATTGGGTGTGGTTGCGCAATTCTTTTATGTTGGTGCGCAGGTGTGCATCTTCAGTTTTATGATTCGCTACGGTAAGGAAGCGCTGCCAGGTACGGGTGAAAAAACCCTGGCGACCTATGTGTTTCTCTCGCTTGTGGCCTTTATGGCGGGTCGTTTTATCGCGACTGCGCTGATGGGCAAGATCAAAGCCTCACGCTTGATGATGATATTTGCGTTGATCAATGTTGCCCTGTGTCTGGTGGCCGTTGTCTCGCCCAATCTGGTAGGCATGTTTGCGTTTGCCGGAACAACTTTTTTTATGTCGCTGATGTTTCCCACCATCTTTGCGTTAAGCATCAAAGGCCTGGGCGAATTAACCAAACCGGGCTCGTCACTGTTGATCATGGCAATTATCGGCGGCGCTGCGCTCACCGCATTGATGGGTTTGATTTCTGATGTGAGCGAAATCCACGTCGCCGTGTTGGTACCCATGGTGTGCTTTGTGGTTATCGCACTGTTTGCACGCGCCTGTTATCGGCGCGATACAGCCGCGGCGTGAGGTGCAGAATATGATCGACGCGCACCATCACGTCTGGCAAATCGGTCAACACGATTGCACCTGGCCCACACCGGACGACAAACCCTTGTACCGCGATTTCGGGATGGATGACGTCGTGCCACTGGCTAAGGCCGTGGGTGTACAGGGTTCAGTGCTGGTGCAATCGCAAGCAAGTGATCGCGACACGGATTATTTATTGGCGCTAGCCGAGCGCCATGATTTTGTGTTGGCGGTGGTCGGCTGGGCCGATCTGGCTGCTGGCTCGGCACCACAACGCATTGCCCAATTGGCCCAGCACAAAAAAATGCGCGGCCTGCGCCCGATGCTGCAAGGACTGGCAGATGATCGCTGGATTTTGCAACCGCAGCTGGCGCCGGCGGTGCAGGTAATGCAAGAACATAAACTGAGTTTTGATGCCTTGATCTTCCCGCGTCACCTGCCGCACATTTATCAATTCGCGTGCAATTGGCCGGATCTGCCTTTGGTGATTGATCACGCCGCCAAGCCGCCGATTGCTCAGGATGACAAAAAAGCCTTCAGCACCTGGTGTGAAGGGATGGCCCGCCTCGCGGAGTTGCCCTGGGTCTATTGCAAATTATCCGGGCTGTTAACTGAAGCCAATGCCGCGCAGGGTGCGGACGCATTGCGGCCTTACGTTGAACAAGTCTTTCACGTTTTTGGTGCACAGCGTGTGATCTGGGGCAGCGATTGGCCGGTGGTTTATGCAGCGCCCAATCACGCGTATGCCGATTACCGGGCCTGGTTTGAGTTGGCGCACCAGTTGATTCCCGGACAAAACGCTTCAGTCATCCGGCAGGTTTTCAGCGAAAACGCGCGCGCATTTTATCGTCTGTGAAGAAATTTTCAGGCCGGGCGTGCGACAAACCTTGTTGCTGGGAGAGGCTTCTGTTAGCTTTTGGTCACGCACACTATTTGGGTTAGGCATTATAAAAAATATATCAATTCACCAACTTGAAAGCGCAAACTATGAAAAATCATAAAAAACAGCTGGCCGAAACGGCCACGGAAGATGAACGTAAGTACCGGGCACCCGCATTGGAAAAAGGACTTGATATTCTGGAACTGCTCGCACGCAATGGCTCACCCATGACGACTTCACAAATGGCGGCAACCTTGGGCCGCTCCGTCAGTGAGTTGTTTCGCATGGTATTGGCACTGGAGTATCGCGGCTACATTGTGGCTTCTCCGGAAGGGCGCGAAGGCTACATGCTCACCAACAAGTTGTTCACGTTGGGTATCGCGCAGGGTTCTGCTCGCACGCTCCTGGAGGCGGCACTGCCGGCCATGAAAGAACTGTCACGCGAAGTGGGGCAGTCCTGTCATCTGGTGGTGCCCTCCGGTGATCAGATTGTGGTGGTTGCCCGCATTGAAAGCGCGACCGACCTGGGATTTTCGGTGCGCGTCGGTTATCGCCGCCGGCTTATCGATACCAACTCGGGTTTGCTGTTGTATGGCCTGGCGACGCCGGAGGTTCAGGCGAGTTGGCTGCCGCAGCTGAAAGACTCGGCCCGGGATGATCCGGAGCGCATTGATGCCTTCCTGACCAAGTCCGCGGCAGCGGCGGAGCGCGGTTATATCCAGTCACCCAGCGAGTTCGTGGCTGGGGTAACCGACACCTGTATGCCCATCATGGGGATGCAGGGTGCAGTGGCCAGCCTGATCGTGCCGTTTATTGCAATCAAGCAGCAGAAAGTCACCGCCGAGCAAGTGCTGGATGTCTTGCGGGTAGCGGTAACCAAAATCGCAGAAGCCCTCAACGACGACGGACGCTAAACCCTCCGGCTGGCAACCGCCCCCGCCGTTGCCAGCCAATTCTTCCTGAACAACACCTTCCCCTTTCCCTCCCCCTTGCTTTCTTCACAAAACTTGCCCAATCTTCCACCAAAAAGTCTAATTAACCATATGTCTTTTCTTTTCCGTCTTGGGTAAAATGCTTTTTATTGGCAATTTTGTTTTTAATTATAAAAAAGGAAGCTGCCCATGCTCTCCACCCAAACACGCCCTTTGGGGCAATCTTCCGTGAGCCTGTCCCTGCTGGGATTTGGCGCTGCCCCTATTGGCAACCTCTACCAGGCTGTTGCAGAAGAGCAGGCAAAGGCGACAGTGGAGGAGGCGTTAGCGCTGGGAATCCGTTACATCGACACCGCCCCCCACTATGGCTTTGGCTTGAGCGAAACCCGCCTGGGTGCTGTGCTGCAGCAACGTGCCGAAACCATCGCTATCTCCACCAAGGTGGGCCGCCTGCTGGTGCCTACCGACTCCACCGCTGCTGTGCGACACGGCTTTGCTGACACCCCGGCGCTGGAACCGGTATTCGACTACAGCTACGACGGCGTGATGCGCTCCTTTGAGGCAAGCCTTGAACGATTGAAGGCCGAGCGCGTTGATCTCCTGCTGGCCCACGATCTGGGTGAGATGACCCACGGCGCGCAACATCCGGCCCGGTTTCGCGAATTTATCGAGGGCGGTTATCGGGCTATGCGCAACCTGCGCGACCAGGGGCTGGTGCGGGCGATCGGGGTGGGGGCCAACGAATGGCAAGTGTGTGAACAGGCTTTGCAACATGCCGATCTCGATGGATTTTTACTGGCCGGGCGTTACACCTTGCTGGAGCAGGGCGCCTGCGAAACCTTCCTGCCTTTGTGCGCCCGGCGCGGGGTGTCGGTGATCCTGGGTGGCCCGTTCAATTCCGGCGTCCTTGCCTCGGGTGTAAGTGGCCCAGGGCCGGTGTATTACAACTATGAGCCGGCACCGGCGGCTATTCGGGCGCGGGTCCATGAGCTGGAATTGGTCTGCCGGGAGTTTGATGTACCCCTGGCCGCTGCCGCCCTGCAATTTCCGGCGGCCCATCCGCAAATCTGTTCTGTGGTTGCCGGCCTGGCCAGCCCGCAACAGGTGCGACAAGCCGTCACCTGGATGAATCACATTATTCCCGGGGATTTCTGGCTGGCGCTGCGCGAATTGGGCTTATTGCACCACCTGGCACCGGTCCCCTCGATTCACATTCCATCAACCAAGGTTGAAGCATCCCTATGAGTAACCTGAATACGCCGGCGGCGTTTGCACAGGCGATCCTGTTGCACCCGGATGACAATGTATTGGTTTGCGTCGCGCCTATCCAGCCGGGCGACCGGTTAGTGATTGACGGCGAACCCGTCACCACCACCGAGCCGATCAACGTCGGCCACAAACTCGCCCGCCGCGCTCTGCGCACGGGCGACAAAATTTTCAAGTATGGCGCGCCGGTCGGTTCGATGACCGCCGCTGCTGTGCCCGGTGCACATGTTCATATGCACAACATGCAGAGTGATTACATCCCCAGTCACACCCGCACTCACCAAAATAAAGATCGGAGTGAAAGCTGATGAACACCGCCGTATCGTTTCAAGGTTATTTGCGGCAGGACGGCCGCAAAGGTATTCGCAATGTGATTGTGGTGGCTTACCTGGTGGAGTGTGCCCATCACGTGAGCCGCCGCATTGTTACCCTCGCCAATGATATGGATGTGCATCTGATTGGTTTTCCCGGTTGCTTTCCCAATGAATATGCGTTTCGCATGATGAATGCGGTATGCACCCATCCCAATGTGGGTGGCGCGCTGCTGGTGTCACTCGGTTGTGAAAGTATGAATCGCGAAAAATTACTCACATTGATTCGCGCCAGCGGTCGCCCTGCGGAACTATTGGTGATTCAGGAAACGGGCGGTACCCGCGCCACCATCGACGCCGGTGTTGCGGCAGTGACGCGCTTGCGCGCGCAGGCGGCCCAGGTAAAACGCGTGCCCATGGCATTGAACGAATTAGTCGTGGGTACCATTTGCGGCGGCTCTGACGGCACCAGCGGGATCACTGCTAACCCGGCAGTAGGCCGATGTTTTGATGCACTGGTTGCTGCGGATGCCGCTTGCATCTTTGAAGAAACCGGCGAGTTGATCGGCTGTGAGGCGGTGATGGCAGATCGCGCGATCACTCCGGAATTGGGCGCCGCTATCGAGGCCTGCGTGGAAAAGGCAGAGCATTATTATCGCGTGATGGGCTTTGGCAGCTTTGCGCCGGGCAATGCCGATGGCGGCCTGACAACGCTGGAAGAAAAATCCATGGGCGCCTATTCAAAATCCGGCTCGTCGCCCATCAGCGGTTTGATCAAACCCGGCGATATACCACCCGGCGGCGGTTTGTATTTGCTTGATGTTGTACCCGACGGCGAACCGCGTTTTGGTTTTCCGAATATTTCGGACAACGCGGAGATTGTTGAATTAATTGCCTGCGGTTCCCACGTAATTTTATTCACGACAGGGCGCGGTTCTGTGGTGGGCTCGGCAATTTCGCCGGTGATAAAAATTTGCGCGAACCCGGAAACTTATCGCCGCCTGGCTGGCGATATGGATGTCAATGCCGGGCGCATCCTGGAAGGTGAGGCAACACTGGACGAGGTGGGGAACGAAATTCTCGGTCAGGTGATTTCTGTTGCTTCGGGCGCGCGCAGCCTGTCGGAAGAACTGGGCCACCAGGAATTTATCCTCACCTATAAGGCCTTTGAGCCCATTGGCCCGGCGTGTTTGCCGGTTCGTCAAATTGCCTGAACCAGGGTTTAAACACGGGAAAAAATAATGAAACGGCTCGCAGGAAAAACCGCACTGATCACCGCCGCCGCCCAGGGCATCGGCCGCGCCGCCGCCGAACTTTTTGCCAGCGAAGGCGCGCGGGTGATTGCGACGGACATCAACATCGATTTACTACAGACGCTGGAACATTGTGAAATCCGGCCACTGAATGTGCTTGATCCCGACGCGATAAAAGCACTCAGCGAGGCGCTGGGCCCGGTGCATGTGTTATTTAATTGTGCCGGTTACGTACACAACGGCACCATCCTCGATTGCGATGAACAGGCCTGGCAATTTTCGCTCGACTTGAATGTCACCTCCATGTACCGCATGATCCGCGCCTTCTTGCCCGGCATGTTGACTACCGGTAACGGCTCCATCATCAACATGTCGTCGGTGGCCAGCTCCATCAAAGGCGCGCCCAACCGGTTTGCCTATGGCATGACCAAAGCCGCCGTGATTGGCCTGACCAAAGCTGTGGCTGCCGATTTTGTTACCCAGGGCATACGCTGCAATGCCATTTGTCCCGGCACCGTGCAGACGCCATCGCTTGAAGAACGCATGCGCGCCACCGGCGATTATGAAACGGCGTACAAAAATTTTGTGGCACGACAGCCCATGGGGCGTCTGGGCAGCTCGCGGGAAATGGCAGAGCTGGCGTTGTATCTGGCCAGCGATGCATCCGCCTTTACCACCGGAACGATCAATGTGATTGATGGTGGTTGGAGTAATTAATTTTTCTTGTCTGATTACGCTGGCGCTAATCCGGCCTACTTCAGGCTTTTGTTTTTTATAGCGAGACAGATTATGAAATTATTGCGTTTTGGTACACCGGGTCAGGAGCGGCCAGGCATGCTCGATGCACAGGGCCAGGTGCGTGACCTCTCTGGCGTTATCGACGATATCACCGGTAAAACCCTTTCTGCCGAGAGTTTGTCCCGGTTGGCGGTACTGGATATTGAAAGCCTGCCGCTGGTTGATAGCGCCACGCGCCTCGGCCCTTGTGTAAACCACGTGGGTAAATTTATCTGCATCGGTCTCAACTACGCC
>DATJLH010000202.1:0-2345 GCA_035490615.1 Cellvibrio sp. | reverse complement strand
CGGGCTTCTATCCTGGCGAATGTTACCCGTCGCGCCCTTACCGCAAGTGGACTTTCCGGCCGTACAGATTTTCGCCGGTTTGCCCGGTGCCAGTCCGGAAAGTATGGCCGCCACCGTCGCTACACCACTGGAACGCGCCCTTGGCAGTATTCCCGGCGTTACGGCAATTAACTCCAACTCCACCCAAGGCTCCACGTTTATCTGGGTGGAGTTCACTCTCGACCGCGACCTGGATTCCGCCGCACGCGATGTGCAAGCCGCATTAAATGCGGCGCGTGGCCAATTACCGGCCAGTATGCCAGGCAACCCCGGCTACCGCAAAATCAGCCCGTCGCAAGCGCCTATTATGGCGCTCGCCCTCAGCTCGCCCAATCTTTCCCCGAGCGCCCTGTACGACGCCGCTTCCACCATACTCGCGCAAAAGCTGTCGCAAATTAAAGGCGTTGGGCAAGTGGGGATTGATGGCGCTTCCCTGCCAGCCGTGCGTATCCAGCTCAATCCCAATGCACTTTCCAGTTACGGTATTGCGCTGGATGAAGTGCGCAATGCCATTAGCAACGCGAATGTGCAGCGACCCATGGGCATATTGGAGGAAGATGAATCCCGCTGGCAGGTGTATACGAGCGAAACACTGCGCACGGCCGCGGATTACCAGAATCTGATTGTGCGATTTGGCGATGCCGGACCTGTGCGACTGCGCGACGTCGCAACCGTTAGTGATTCGGTGGAGAACCGTTACACCGATGGTTTCCACAACCAAAGCTCAGCGGTCACCCTCACCGTGAGCCGTCAAACCGGCGCCAACATTGTTGAAACCATCGACGCCATCGACGCGCAACTACCGTTACTGCGCGCGCTGATGCCCGCAGACACGCAACTCAAAGTGGTGATGGATCGCTCACCCGGTATTCGAGCCACCTTGAAGGAAGCGCAAATCACATTATTCGTAGCGGTGTTGCTGGTGGTAGGCGTAGTGTTTATGTTTTTACGTAGCGCCCAAAGTGCGCTGATTCCCAGCCTTGCGATTCCGGTTGCCATCATCGGCGCTTTTTCGGTGATGTACCTGTGGGGATTTTCACTGAATAACCTGTCGTTGATGGCGTTGATTGTCGCCGCCGGATTAGTCGTAGACGACGCCATAGTCGTGCTGGAAAACATCAAACGCCATATTGAGAAAGGTATGCCGCCCTTCCAGGCAGCGATTCAGGGCGCACGCGAAGTGGGGTTTACCTTGCTCGCCATGAACCTGACCCTGGTGGTGATATTTGTGTCCATTCTGTTGATGGGTGGCGTAGTGGAAAAACTTTTCCGCGAGTTTTCCATCACGCTGGCCGCCGCTATGCTCATTTCGCTAGTGGTTTCACTCAGTTTGACTCCTGCCCTGTGCGGTCAATTGCTCAAGCCGGAATCCAAAAAAGAGGAACGCCCCGGCATTTTCGATGACCTGAAAAGAGGCTACGCCGTCGCATTGGACTGGGCGTTGCGCCACAGCCGAATCGTGATGCTGATACTCGCGGCGGTGATCGGCCTGAATATTTACCTTTACATCTCCACCCCCAAAATCATGTTGCCCGAGCAAGACACCGGCCAAATGACCGGCTGGGTTCGCGGCGACGATGGTTTTTCATTCCAACTGATGCAACCCAAGATCCAGGAGTTCCGTCGCGTTTTACTCGCCGACCCGGCCGTCGAAGACGTGTTTGGCGCAAGCGGTGGCGGTAACGGTGTGAGCAACGCGTGGATGCGGATCAGCCTCAAACCCATGGCCGAGCGAGGCGTGTCGGTTATGGAAGTGACTGACCGGATTCGGCGGGAATTACCCAGCATACCGGGCGCGATGTTGATGATCGGGCCAGACCAGGATATTCGCCTCAGCTCACCATTCAGCCGCAGCCAACATGAAGTCATGATGCTGTCGGACGACATTCGCCTGCTGTACAAATGGGCCGCCAGGCTAACTACTGCAATGGAAGGCATGAAAGAACTGACCGAAATTGATGGCGTAAGGGAAGAAGGCACCCAGCAAATCAACCTCACCATCGACCGCGAAGCAGCGCAGCGTTTGGGGGTGGATATGACCACCGTCGCCAGTTTGCTCAACAACTCCTTCTCACAGCGTCAAGTTTCCACCCTGTACGAGGAAATGAATCAGTACCGCGTTGTGATGGAGCTTGAACCGGGTTACACGGCCACACCGGAAGTGCTCAACCAATTGCAAGTGATTACCCGGGACGGCAAGCGCGTTCCGTTATCCACATTTTCCAGCTTTGATTACGGCCTGGCGGAAGATCGTGTACGCCACAGCAACCAGTTTGTTTCCGAAAGTATTGGTTACGGATTGGCAG